>NZ_VMLM01000085.1:20133-35575 GCF_013276695.1 Streptococcus sp. 4155 | reverse complement strand
CTCTTCCTTCATATTGCCGGAAAATATGTCTCTACTGCTAGACGACATATTCTCAAATTCTCAAGTCTATACGCCTATTCAAAACAATTTCAAGCCTTATTTGATACAATCTGCCAGATAAATCTGATACTCCCTATTCCATATAGAGCTAGAGGGCAGGGGAAAACATGCCTAACAGAATAAGTCACCTTATTTTAAAAATCGAGCATCAAACCAAGGGAGGAGTCTGCCCTTTTTTAGGAAAAAATCAAGACAAATCTCCTCAATCATGTCTCGAACATCAGAAATTAAGCAAAATCACCAGAAGGACAGTATTTCAACTAGCTTTTCTGGTAATTTTTGAACTGTGTAGTTCGTTAGTGCCAGATATGAATAATTTGGGATGATAAATCTTTCTTCCTCAGGTAGCCTATCATAATACTCTTCAAAAATCTTAGCAAAAACACTCTCTTTCTTTTGGGCGATAGTTTCATCTTCGTATGTAGGAGTCCTCATCAAGAAATACTTCAATTCTAGGTATTCCTTATCCAACTCTATATAACTTGGCATCAACTTGTAATCTTCAACCCCCAAACGTTCAGCGATATATTTTAACTTTGTTAGTGTTGGTCTGGATTCTCCATTTTCAATTCTAATTAATTGACGGATACTTAATTCAGACTCATCACCACAAAATTCTGAACGACTGATTTTTTTAGCCAAACGTAATCTTTTAATTTTTTCGCCAAACTCTCGCAACCTACAAGAACCTCCTGAGTTGTTTACCTCTATTATAAGCATATACTGAATCAAACTATCTATCAGATTTCTTCTCACTTTAACTAAAGACTGAGAGTTTAATACTAGCCCCGGTTTTTGTGTATTTTTGAAGTCACAAAGACACCACTTCCCAGCAATGCAAGTGCAAAATCCTCTAGAATATGATAGAATAATGGAAAGGACTCTATTAAGGAGGAAATCATGAAAAAACAAACCGTCGCCGTCTTGGGGCCTGGTTCCTGGGGAACTGCCCTTTCACAAGTCTTAAATGACAATGGACACGAGGTACGTATTTGGGGAAATCTTCCCGAACAAATCAATGAAATTAATACCTATCATACTAACAAGCACTACTTTAAAGATGTCGTTCTAGATGAAAATATCATTGCCTACACCGACTTAGCAGAGGCACTGAGAGATGTGGATGCGATTTTGTTTGTTGTCCCAACAAAAGTGACACGACTTGTTGCCCAACAAGTTGCACAAACCTTGGACCATAAGGTTATCATCATGCACGCATCAAAGGGATTAGAACCTGATAGCCATAAACGATTATCAACCATCCTTGAAGAAGAAATTCCTGAACATCTCCGCAGTGATATTGTCGTTGTTTCAGGTCCTAGTCATGCAGAAGAGACCATTGTGCGTGACCTGACTTTAATCACTGCTGCTTCTAAAGATTTACACACAGCTCAATACGTTCAGGAGCTATTTAGTAATCACTACTTCCGACTTTATACCAATACGGATGTTATCGGGGTCGAAACCGCTGGTGCTCTTAAAAATATTATCGCTGTCGGTGCCGGAGCTTTACATGGTTTGGGATTTGGTGACAATGCCAAGGCAGCCATCATCGCTCGAGGCTTGGCAGAAATTACCCGCCTAGGGGTGGCACTCGGGGCTAGTCCATTGACCTATAGTGGCTTGTCTGGTGTAGGAGACTTGATCGTAACGGGAACCTCCATCCACTCTCGTAACTGGAGAGCTGGAGATGCCCTTGGTCGTGGAGAATCTCTAGCTGATATCGAAGCCAATATGGGCATGGTGATTGAAGGAATTTCAACGACCCGAGCAGCCTATGAACTAGCGCAAGAACTTGGAGTCTATATGCCCATTACACAAGCCATTTACCAAGTTATCTACCACGGAACCAATATCAAAGATGCCATTTATGACATCATGAACAATGAATTTAAAGCAGAAAATGAGTGGTCTTAACCCTCTAGAGAAAGGATTCTTATGGCACTGAAAGTTAGAAAAGCAGTCATTCCTGCCGCTGGACTAGGAACTCGATTTTTACCAGCAACCAAGGCCCTTGCCAAAGAAATGTTGCCAATTGTAGACAAACCAACTATCCAGTTTATCGTGGAAGAGGCTCTCAAATCAGGTATTGAAGATATTCTGGTTGTCACTGGTAAGTCAAAACGTTCTATTGAGGACCACTTTGATTCAAATTTTGAGCTTGAGTACAACCTCAAAGAAAAAGGTAAAACAGATCTGTTAAAATTAGTAGATGAAGCAACTGGCATGCGCCTTCATTTCATCCGCCAAACTCACCCTCGTGGTCTTGGAGATGCTGTCCTACAAGCCAAAGCTTTTGTGGGGAATGAGCCCTTCGTTGTTATGCTGGGCGATGACCTTATGGACATCACAGATGAGAATGCCGTTCCTTTGACAAAACAACTGATGAAGGATTACGAGCGGACACACGCATCAACCATTGCTGTCATGCCCGTACCACACGAAGACGTTTCATCATATGGAGTCATTGCTCCTCAAGGTGAAGGAATCAACGGACTCTATAGCGTTGAAACTTTCGTTGAAAAACCAGCGACCGAAGATGCACCAAGTGATTTTGCAATCATCGGTCGCTATCTACTCACACCTGAGATTTTTGATATCCTCGAAAAGCAAGCTCCTGGTGCTGGAAATGAAATCCAACTTACTGATGCTATTGATACGCTCAATAAAACACAGCGTGTTTTTGCCCGTGAATTTACAGGAGCTCGTTACGACGTTGGGGATAAGTTTGGATTTATGAAAACATCTATTGACTACGCCCTCAAACATCCACAAGTCAAAGATGACTTAAAAGATTACCTCATCCAACTGGGAAAAGAATTGGCTGAGAAGGAATAATACTCTTCGAAAATCTCTTCAAACCACGTTAGCTTCACCTTGCCGTACTCAAGTATAGCCTGCGGTTAGCTTCCTAGTTTGTTCTTTGATTTTCATTGAGTATAAAATAAAAAAAGATAAGGTTCAAAAAATGCCTTATCTTTTTTCATTCCACAAATTTTCATCCCATTCCCTTGTAGAGAAGTAAGACTGCGAGTCCTACGAACAAGACTAACGCTACCAGTCTCTGACTAGCACTATACATCCGTCTTTCTCCTCTAACTGGAAAGATAATTGCTAGAAATGCACCACCAACTGCACCTCCGATATGGCCTGCTAGGCTGATTCCTGGAATCAGAACACTTCCAATAATGTTAATCACAAAAAGTGTCAGATAAGACTGTCCTAGCTGTTGGATATAAGGATTACGAGTTGCATAGCGAAGAATGATAATCGCGGCAAATAGACCATAAAGAGAGGTGGATGCACCTGCTGCTAAGGATTTGGGACTAAATACAAAAACAAAGAGATTGCCCATCATTCCTGATAAAAGATAGAGAAAGAAAAACTGCTTAGAACCGAAAATCTCCTCTACCTGCCTTCCAAGATAATAAAGTGAAAGCATATTAACAATGAAATGCTCCCACCCAATATGAACAAAAATAGCCGAAAAGAGACGCCAAATTTGCTCGGGAAAGAGGCGAATGGCAGGCCCATACATGGCTCCAAATCGAAATAGAGTATCCGCCCTGTCAAAGTTTCCTCCTGTAGTTACCAACATTAGTAGAAATACCACGGCCGTCACTAAAAGAAAGAAACTCGTCACAGGGTAACGCCTATCAAAGATTTCCTTCATCAATCAGAACCTCCTGAACAGGAATATCATGGTTTTCAGGGATAAAGTCCTGAACTTGATAATGATAAACCGTACTCAAAGTATGACCAGTAAACTGTTCCAGATAGCGGTCATAATAACCTCCGCCATAGCCAATCCGATAGCCTTCCATCGTAAAAGCCAGCCCTGGGACATGAATCAAATCAATCTGAGAGGCATCTACCACTTCCAAATTTCCCTGTGGTTCCAGTAAGTCAAAGGAAGTTTTGACCAGTTGTTGCAGATCATAGACCACAAAGTCCATGCGCCCCTTGGAATAGGTTTTGGGTATCAGAACCTTCTTGCCGTCCCTCAGCGCCTGCTCAATCAATCCCTGCGTTTGAAACTCATGCGGAAAAGAGAGATAGGTTGCGATGACCTTGGCTTCTTGGTAGAAGGGATGGTGTAAAAGCCGCTCGGTTAAAGCTTGCTCTATAGCCTGTTTTTGCTCTTGAGATATAGCCTTCATTTCTTGCAAGACTTGCTTGCGTAGTTCCGATTTCATAGACAACCCCTCTACTCTGCTGCCTTCTTTTTCAGGAAACTAGAGACCGCATCCACCCCAATAGCTAATGCTTCTTCCTTAGGAGCCATCTGAGGGTGATGAAGGGCGTAGGGACTATCGATACCCAGCCAAAACATCACGCCATCTACCTTCGAAAGGAGATAACCAAAGTCCTCACCAGTCATAGCAGGCTCGATATCAATCAACTCGATTCCGTCTTTTTCTTCAAAAAAGTCCATTAGTTCACGCGCCAAGGCTGGATGGTTCTCAACAGGTAGGTATCCACCTTGTTTGAGTTCCACTTCGACTTCCATATCAAAGGCAGCTGCAACTCCTTCTGCAACTGTTTTGACCCGCTTTTGTACCAAGAGACTCATGTCCTGAGTCAAGGCCCGAATAGTTCCATGCAAAAAGGCTGTATCTGTGATAACATTGTTGGTTGTTCCAGCTTGGAAAACTCCAAAGGTCACCACCGCTCCCTCGATTGGGTTGACATTGCGGCTGACAACTGACTGCACCTGGGTCACAAAGTAACTAGCTGCCACCAAGGCGTCATTAGCTTCATGTGGAAAGGCTGCGTGTCCTCCTTTGCCTTTGAAACGGATCTTCACCTCGCAAGTTCCTGCAAAGAGTGTATGAGTATTGGTCGCAATCTGACCAACCTTCAAATCTGGTCGAACATGAAGCCCATAAAACTGGTCTGGCAACCAGTCTCCAAAAGCGCCATCCTCATACATGAGCATGCCACCAGCTTCATTTTCTTCAGCAGGCTGAAACAGAAAGAGCAAATTATTTTTAGGTTGCTCCTCAAGGGCTCGCTCAAGACAGCCCAAGGCAATGGTCATGTGGAAATCATGTCCACAAGCGTGCATGCGACCTTGATGCTGAGAAGCAAAAGGAAGTCCTGTTTGTTCAACGATAGGCAGACCATCAATATCCGTCCGCCAACCAATAGTACGCTCTGGCTGACTTCCCTGCAAGTAAACCAAAATACCTGTCCGCCAAGTACGAACTTGAACAAACTCCTTGCCCGCAGTCAATTTCTCAATCACATCCAGCAAATAAGCATGAGTTTTGATCTCCTCCAAGCCAATCTCTGGAATCTGGTGCAAATCTCGTCTAATCTGAATCAAATCTAACATCTATCTATCCTCCCATATAGCAGAAAGAGGCTGGAAAAGGGTTCCGCCTCTATTTTTCTTTTACAATTACAAGGTACGAAGCGCATCTTCTAGCGCTGTTTTTTGTTGAGTTTGGGCATCAATCTCTTTGATAATTCGAGCTGGAACACCTGCTACTACTACATTTTCTGGAACATCTTGGGTAACGATAGCTCCTGCTGCGACAACTGAACCACTACCGATTTGGACTCCTTCGATAACCACTGCATTGGCACCGATAAGAACATTGTCTCCAACACGGACTGGTTCTGCGCTAGCTGGCTCAATCACACCTGCTAAAACTGCACCTGCACCAACGTGGCTGTTTTTCCCAACGATGGCACGGCCACCAAGGATAGCCCCCATGTCAATCATGGTTCCTGCACCGATTTCAGCACCGATATTGATAACCGCTCCCATCATGATAACAGCATTGTCACCAATTTCTACCTGGTCACGGATAATAGCGCCTGGCTCGATACGAGCGTTGATAGCACGTTTATCTAGCAAAGGAACTGCAGAATTGCGAGCATCTTGCTCAACAACATAGTCTTGATTTTCTACCAAACCATTGAGAAGCGGAGCCACGTCCTTCCAGTCTCCAAATAAAACATTCCCTAGTTTAACAACTGAGCTAGGTACAGCAGTTGCGAGTTGTCCCTCAAAAGTTACTTTCACACTGGTTTTCTTCTCAGCATTAGCGATAAATTGGATAATTTCTTGAGCATTCATTTTTGTAGCAGTCATAAAAAAACCTCTCATTCTTTATAATGATAACTATTCTACCAAAAAAAGCCTCAAATTTGAAGCCTTTTTGTCTGTTTTTAGGTATGATTTTTTAGGGATGTGAGATAAAACGTGCTGTCGGTAAAAGCAAACTCCTACCGATACAACCTAAAAACACTCTTCACAACTATCTCCCCGTGTTTTATTGACTATTCTAGTATAGCACACTTTTAGAATTAAGAAAAGACTTTTTATCTACTTTCTTTCGCTTCTTCTATAGACAAAAATATCATGGGTAAAATAATCAAGGCCATCGCTAGAAGGAGTGACCAATCCACTACCAGGCCTAAGAACAAAACACTCAAGAGAGCAGAAGAGAGAGGTTCACTGGCACTGATAACGGAAACCACCAAAGGAGAAACCAAGGACACCGCCTTCATGGAAATAAAAAAAGCAAAAGCCGTCCCAAAGAAAGCGATAATGAGACAAATCAAGATACTCCAAATATCAAGAATAAAGGAAAGCTGATAAACCGGTGAGAGGACATTGCTAAATAAACCTGCCAAAATCATCCCCCACCCAACCGTGGGTACAAAACCATAGCGCTTCGCAAAAGGCTGGGGCAAGATAACATTAAACATAACACCCATAGCACTCAGTAAGCCCGTCACAAGGGCTAGTGGTGTCATGGATAACTGAGAGAAATCTCCCTTTGTCGCCATCAAGCAAACACCCAGCATAGCAATCAAAACATAGAAAATAGCACTTTTTGACGCTCGTTTTTGATAAACCAAGCGATTGTAAAAGAGGATAAAGACAGGACTGATAAACTGTAAAATAGTCGCTGTCGCTGCATTTGAGTATTCTACACAGAGATAGAAAAAATACTGGACTGAAAAAATCCCCAAAATAGCATAGGCCAAAAAGGGTAGGTAATTTTTCTTGTCTCGCCAAATATCTAGCACTTGCGATTTTAATTGTATTGCAGACCAAATGAGTACAAGACTCCCTGCTAGTGTCAATCGCATAGAGGTAATCCAGCCAGAAGATACCTGGTAATGGGTGAAGAAATATTCTCCTAAAATCCCACAGATTCCCCAGATTAAGCCGGATAGGAGCGAATAAATGGTTCCTTTAACAATCTTTTTCTGATACTGATTCATACCTTTATTGTAACATGAAAGGAAAAAAGTGGCAATCCATTGATTGGCCACTTCATTTAGAGAATTATCGTCTCGCCCTTGAAGAAGAAGGTCGTGTAGTAGTTGAGTTACTGCTATCGCTAGAACTACTACTTGAGCTGCTGGAGCTTGATGGAGTTGGTAGACTCCCCACGATGCTAGACCAAGCATTCTGATAATCCGCATCACTTCCACCAATAGCAAAGCGATAACTAGTCGTTGGCGCTCCTGTCTTATTAGCCCAATAGCTGGTAACAGTCGAACCTGTAACATCTACCTCTTTTCCTTCGACAGAAACCTTCCCTGGTTTTTGACCTGTTGATTTCAAGACTTCCGATTTCACTACACTAGGATCTAAAGCAAAGCGCTCGTTCCCCCAAATGCTTGGGGAGGCTTGCTGAATCGCATTTACTAGATGAGCCATGTAATTAGAGTTATTGGAATAACCTGCTCTACGTGACAATGAATGATTATCATCATGCCCAATCCAGCCACCTAGGGTTAATCTAGGTGTCGAAAGCATGAGCCACATATTTTCGTCTTGGTTGGTTGTACCAGTCTTCCCAATCCAATCTGCATTAGCCAGAGTAGGATTTAAAGCAGTCAGATTCGTCTTGAAGGTTGTTGTCACACGAGAGGATAGAACTTCTCGCAGCAATCCCTGCATAATCGTCGCAGTAGCTTTTGAATAGACTTGAACCGGTTTATCCTGATACTCATACACCACTCTACCATCTGCTGCTTCAATCTTTGAAATCACATGCTTCTGATGATAAACTCCATTATTAGCTAAGGTCTGATAGCCATTGGTATGCTGGGCAACTGTGACTTCAATACCACCACCCATTGGCAGGCTCTCAATACCGTACTCAGGAATCTCGTAACCCATCTTTTCCATATAACCCTTGACATCAACACCCTTTTCACGGAGCATACGATAGGTCCAGTAAGCAGGGATATTCCATGAATAGTTCAGAGCTTCTCCCAAGGTCATCATTCCTGTTCCCTTGCTATTAGCATACATAATCGGATTGCCATTAGCAAAGTTTGTTGGATAGTTAGATAGAATCGTTTCACTTCCCATCAAGCCCTGGTCAATAGCAATACCGTAGGCCAGCAAGGGCTTGGTAGTAGAAGCTGGCGAACGTTTGGTATCAAAGGCATGATTATTTTGATTTTCTTGATAATTACGACCACCTACAAAGCCTAGAATAGCACCTGTTTGGTTGTCCATCAAGACATTCCCTACTTCTACACGACCTGTTCCATCGTCTAAAAGATAGCCATAATCAGCAACCGCATTTTGCATGACAGAATGAATTTTCTGATCTATGGTAGTAGTAATCTTATAACCACCATTTTCAATTTCCTTGGCTGCCAAATCTCGATAAAACTTCTGAGTTGCCTCATTTTTCAACTCCTTAGCGGAGACATTATCTCTCTGAGCTAGATAGTCATACATACGTTCTTGAGCTTCTGCCAAAGTTGTAAAGTATAAATAGTCTCGTGAAATTCCTGTAACCGTGCCCGATGGTAAAAAGTCCTGTTTAAGGTCATAATCCTTGTACTGAGAATACTCGTCTTTGCTTAAGGCACCTGTACGATACATACTGTAAAGAACTGCCTTAGCCCGTCTTAAGCCAATTTCTAGGTCTTCATCACTCTTCAACTCCCCAGTATTTTCATAAGGAGAGTAAGTAATGGGACTCTGTGGAAGTCCTGCTAAAAATGCTGCTTGAGGAACAGTCAACTGACTGGCATCTACACCGAAAATCCCCTCAGCTGCCTGCTGAGCCCCTGCAATATTCTGTCCCTTATTATTTCGGCCAAAGGGAGCCACATTGAGATAGGTCGTTAAAATCTCATCCTTATTCATGGCGCGTTCCAAGGCAAGAGCATCCACAATCTCTGTCGCCTTACGAGCCAAGGTCGGCGCATCCCCAACCACCTGCTGTTTAATCAGTTGCTGGGTCAAGGTTGAACCCCCACTAGAGGAACCCAAACCTACAAATTTCCCCAAGGTCGCACGAATCACCGCCTTGGGTACTACACCCTTATGTTCTTTAAAGTGTTCATCTTCCGTCGCAATGATAGCCTTCTTCAGATTTTCCGAAATTTGCTCAGATGAGATAGAAGTGCGCAACAAATCACTCTCTATGGAAGCAATCACCGTCCCGTCCGAATAGGTAATCTCTGAAATAGAAGAGATGTCCTTGACCTGATTCACTAATTCTTCTGTCTGAGGCACCCGAACCTTGTCAAATAAGGCCACTCCGTACCCCAAAGCAATCCCGGCTCCCAACATTCCTCCTAGAAAACCAAGCACAAAGAGTAAGTTAAATAAGGCTTTTATACTCAGTAAAATAGCTGGAAAAATGGCTGGCCTATCTAAGGTTTTAGATTTTTTGGTACTCGAACCTTTCTTTCCAGGTCTAGCTGATTTTTTATGTTTTTGTTTTTGCTGGAAAAATTCCAGCATTTTCTGTTTTAATTCATTTAATTGATTTTGCATGGATTTCCTCACTTTATCTATTATACCATAAAAGGGAAACTTTCAATAAAATAGCCATTTTCTTCCCTATTCTGCTAGGCTATTGCCCAAGTTTGTGATACAATAGGTAGAAACAATAATTTTAAAAAGGAGAAAAGACACATGCACATTTTTGATGAGCTAAAAGAGCGTGGTTTGATTTTTCAAACGACTGATGAAGAAGCTTTGCGTAAAGCCCTAGAAGAAGGTCAAGTTTCTTATTATACTGGCTACGATCCAACTGCTGACAGCCTTCACCTAGGCCACCTTGTCGCAATCTTGACAAGTCGTCGCTTGCAACTAGCAGGTCACAAACCTTATGCGCTCGTTGGCGGTGCTACAGGTCTCATCGGAGATCCGTCCTTCAAAGATGCTGAACGTAGTCTCCAAACAAAAGACACAGTAGATGGCTGGGTCAAGTCTATCCAAGGACAACTTTCTCGTTTTCTTGACTTTGAAAATGGTGAAAATAAAGCTGTCATGGTCAACAACTACGACTGGTTTGGCAGCATCAGCTTCATTGACTTCCTCCGTGACATCGGAAAATACTTCACTGTCAACTACATGATGAGTAAGGAGTCTGTGAAAAAACGGATTGAAACAGGGATTTCTTACACTGAGTTCGCTTACCAAATCATGCAAGGGTACGACTTCTTCGTCCTTAACCAAGACCACAATGTCACTCTTCAAATCGGTGGTTCTGACCAGTGGGGAAATATGACAGCTGGTACAGAATTGCTTCGTCGTAAGGCTGACAAGACTGGCCACGTTATCACTGTTCCATTGATCACAGATGCAACTGGTAAGAAATTTGGTAAATCAGAAGGAAATGCCGTCTGGCTCAATCCTGAAAAGACTTCTCCATACGAAATGTACCAATTCTGGATGAATGTTATGGACGCAGACGCTGTTCGCTTCTTGAAGATCTTTACTTTCTTGTCACTTGATGAGATTGAAGACATCCGCAAACAATTTGAAGCAGCGCCACACGAACGTTTGGCACAAAAAGTCTTGGCTCGTGAAGTCGTTACACTTGTTCACGGCGAAGAAGCCTACAAAGAAGCCCTCAACATCACTGAACAACTCTTTGCAGGAAACATCAAAAACCTTTCTGTAAAAGAGCTCAAACAAGGACTTCGGGGTGTACCAAACTACCAAGTTCAAGCAGACGAAAACCACAATATCGTGGAACTGCTCGTTTCGTCTGGTGTGGTTAACTCAAAACGCCAAGCCCGTGAAGACGTCCAAAACGGTGCTATCTACGTCAACGGCGACCGTATCCAAGACCTTGACTATGTCTTGAGTGACGCAGATAAGTTAGAGAACGAACTGACTGTTATCCGTCGTGGAAAGAAAAAATATTTTGTATTGACTTACTAAACTGTTCAACATTTACCTATAAACAAAGGAGTTAACCTCGAGAAAGGTAACTCCTTTTTGCTGTGAATAGTCCCCACCTATCCCTTAATAGACAGGCTACGCAGTACAATGCGCAAGGTTGTTAGATTATGTAAGATAGAGAGATTTGAAGGACTGAGCCAATTAAATAAGCCAAAGCCAATCAAACTACTATTTACGACAACGGTATCTTGAATATTCTTCTTGATGAGTGTTTGCAAAGATGATGATAGCCAATCCAACTCTTGGAAGAAATCCAAACGATTATCTAACAATAAGATATCACTCATCTGCTTAGAAATATCTGCACTCTCATTCATCACCACACCGATATCTGATAGGGTTAGAGCCGCTGAGTCATTCAATCCATCTCCAACCATCAAAATAGTGTGACCTGCTTTCTGCAGTTCCTCTACTAACTCAAATTTCCCATCAGGTTTCAAATCTGTATAAACCTGATCAAAGGGCAAATCTTTGACTAATTGCTCTGTCCTAACCAAGGTGTCCCCTGTTGCCAGAATCAATTTTTTCCCTTGTGCCTTAAGTTTCTCCAAGGCTGCTTTTGCTTCTTTTCTCAAAGGAGTATGAATGCAGAACATTCCAATCAATTCATTCTGATAAGCCAAGAATAAGAGATTGTAGTGACTCTTGTACTCTTCAATTAAAGCATTTTGTTCCAACCTGATATGAATCTGCTCATCCTGCATCAAGACATAATTCCCAATAAGAACTGGTTGGCCATCGATATGAGATTTGATCCCCTTGCTTGCGATATATTGGAGTTTCCCATGCATTTCCTCATGTTCAATCCCCTCTATCTCGGCTTGCTTGACGATGGCATTAGCAATAGGATGATAAATGTGTTCCTCAAGACAGGCACTGATTCTGAGAATATCTTCCTCACTATAGTCCCCAAAAGGTAACACCTTTTCAACTATAGGATAACTAGTTGTGATTGTTCCCGTCTTATCAAACAAGAAAGTATCAACTTCCAGATATTTCTCCAGAACATCTCCATCCTTAATCACCATTTCACGGTTCAACCCCTCCTTGATAGCTGTCAAATAAGCTACAGGAGTAGAGATTTTCAAAGCGCAGGAGAAATCGACCAATAGGAAAGAAATAGCCTTAGAAAAAGAACCTGTTAATAGGTAAGTCAGCCCAGCCCCCAAGAAATTATATTTGACGACCTTGTCCGCCATTTTGATGAAATAGCGTTGTTTCGTTTTCTTGTTTTCTTCAGATTTCTTCATCAACTCAATCAGTTGTAAAATCCGGCTGTTCATCTGATTATCGGTTACACGAATGCGCAACTCTCCAGTTTCTAATACTGTATTTGCACAAACCAAATCAGACTCTCTTTTTTCAACTGGAAAACTCTCTCCCGTCAAGGAACTTTCGTTGACCATACCTAAACCTGAAACTACTTGTCCATCAAACAGAATTTCATTTCCTTGAGATAGGACCAAGACATCTCCTATTTGAACATCGGAACTCTTGATACTAACAACCGTATCCCCCTGTACTAGGAATACATCGCTCTCTTTTGCAAGAAGACTCTGTTCTAAATCTGTTGCAGTTTTTTTCAAGGACCACTGATCTAAATGATTCCCCAAATCAAGCATAAACATGATATTGCTAGCTGTCTTTGATTGGTTCATAAACAAAGACAATAAAATAGCCGAACAGTCCAAGACTTCCATCGTTAGTTCCTTACGCGCTAGTGTTTGATAGGCTTCTCTAATATAACCCAAAGCCTGATAACAAGTCCATATATAGCGAATAGGATACGGCACAAAACTACGAAAAAGTACACGCTTAACCGCTGCACCTGAAACAATAGAATAAGCACTCTCTTCTCTACGAATGGGAAGAGTCATCAACTCAGAAACTTTCCCTTTATCAATTCTTTTTAAAAAGGCTTCTGCATTATCTAATACAGAAAAGCCTTCTTTTATGCGTAGAGTAAAGTGCTGTTGATCCATGTAAAACTGGATAGACTCAATCCCCTTTTCATCTCTCGCCAAGGAACGAAGATAGTCTTGAATATCCAAGGTAAGTGAAAAAGAAGATGATAGTCGGATATGTTGGTATCCTCTATGTAGCACTTTAAAAGACATATTATTCACCTATAAGGCTATCTAATTGCTCTTCTTTTTTCTCTTGCTCGTACAAATATTTGGCATCTTGCAAGACATCGTCTCCATGTTGCTTCACAACAGAAACAGATGCATCTAGCTCGTCTTTCAACTTGTAAGCCTTAGCCAAAGCTTTAGAATAACCTTTTTTAGCTTCCTTACTTGCTAAGATTTTCAAACCAAGGGTACCAAATGCGACACCACCCAAAAATAATGAAGATTTTTTCGCAACTTTTGCAACGGTTAATACTTCTTTTAACATACTTATTTCCTCCTAGCTATTATTATATAGCAATTTAGATATAAAAGCAATTTAATTTTGGTACTTTGAAAAGTAATTATACTACTATTTAATTCTATTACAAATCATCCTAAAGTTGCTTTCATTTGCCTCTTTTGATACACTTAAACTATGAATACAAACCTCAAACCCAAACTTCAGCGTTTTGCTTCTGCGACTGCCTTCGCCTGTCCTATCTGTCAAGAAAATCTGACTCTGTTAGAGACTAATTTCAAGTGCTGCAACCGTCATTCTTTTGACTTGGCGAAATTTGGCTATGTCAATCTAGCACCTCAAATCAAGCAATCTGCTAACTATGACAAGGAAAATTTTCAAAACCGTCAACAAATCCTAGAAGCCGGCTTTTACCAAGCTATCTTAGATGCTGTATCTGACTTGCTTGCAAGCTCAAAAACAACCACAACAATTTTGGATATCGGTTGTGGTGAAGGATTCTATTCTCGCAAACTACAAGAAAGTCACTCTGAAAAAACTTTCTATGCCTTTGACATCTCCAAAGATTCAGTCCAAATCGCTGCTAAAAGTGAACCCAACTGGGCAGTCAATTGGTTCGTTGGTGACTTGGCTCGTCTTCCTATAAAAGACACCAGCATGGATATCCTACTAGATATCTTTTCACCTGCCAACTATGGAGAATTTCGTCGCGTTTTATCCAAAGACGGTATCTTGATCAAGGTTATCCCAACTGAAAATCACCTCAAGGAAATCCGTCAGAAGGTACAAGACCAGCTGACAAACAAGGACTATTCCAACCAAAATATCAAAAATCATTTCCAAGAACACTTTACCATCCTATCTAACCAAACTGCCTCTCTGACTAAGACTATCACAGTAGAACAACTCCAAGCCCTACTCAGTATGACTCCTCTCCTCTTTCACGTTGACCAGAGCAAGATTGACTGGAGCCAACTGACAGAGATTACTATTGAGGCTGAGATTCTGGTTGGGAAAGCATTCTAAACTAGACTTCCCAAAGGTATAAAACTTACCGAAAATCTTCAATATTACAAAAACGCATAAGAACAGGTACTCAAACCTTAATCTTATGCGTTTTGTTATGCAAAAATCACTGGAGTTTCTATACACATTAAGAGGAAATATTTGAAATCAGTTCTTTTAATAACCATTGAATACCATATACTACATTTACCCCAAATATGATATAGGCCGTATAAATCAAGTATTTCGATTTCTCCCGCCTCAAAGAATAAATCTTGTACAAGATAAATAAATTTAAAATAATAAATAATAGAGACAAAATCTTCCTCCAAAATCAATATTAAAAGTAGCCAGTCAGGCATATACCTCATATTTATTTTCGATTCGAGATAACAAACTTATCAATAAATAGCAATTGATATAAGGCAAGTACAGACCCCCAGAAACTACCTCGAAGAGAGATTTCTTGATGATTGAGAGTAAACAAATCATGGTTACCAATATAGAGGCAGGTCAAAATAACAAATAAAATCCAAAATAAATCCGTCCATTTATATTTTGAAAAATATTTTTTTAACATAAAAACACCTTCTTTCCTACAATTATATTATAATACTTTATGTAAGCGAATACAAGGGGTATAAGGCTGAAGACAGTAAAAACCAGCATTTAAAGCCTTCACTGTATCTATAATTTCTCTATTTTTAGACAGGATTGACTAAAATCCACAACATTTAAAAAAGCGAATTTCAATTGAAACTCGCTTTTTTACAAAATGTATTAGTATAAATCTTGTATCTTATACTCAATGAA
>NZ_VMLM01000085.1:9982-20098 GCF_013276695.1 Streptococcus sp. 4155 | reverse complement strand
GCTGACATGGTTTGAAGAGATTTTCGAAGAGTATTAGTTCAAGTGCCAGATATCTTCGTTATACTGAGCGATTGTACGGTCAGATGAGAAGAATCCTGCTTTAGAAATGTTAACGATAACTTTATCCAACCATGCGTCACGGTCTTCGTAGTCAGCAAGCATTTGCTCTTTGACTTTGATATAGTCTTCCAAGTCAAGAAGAGTCATGAACCAGTCTTTGTTGATCAATTCATTGTAAAGACGTTCCAAGCGCTCTTTGTTTCCAGCTGCAAGAACTGCATCGCTAACGATGAAGTCAACCAATGGTTTGATAGCTTTACGAGCGTAGAATTCGCTTGATTTGTAAGCTGCTTTTGCGTAAAGGTCGATAACAGTTTCTGAATCTTCACCAAAGATGTAGATGTTTTCGTCGCCAACCAACTCAGCGATTTCCACGTTAGCTCCGTCCATAGTACCAAGAGTCAAAGCTCCGTTCAACATGAATTTCATGTTACCAGTACCTGAAGCTTCTTTAGAAGCAAGTGAGATTTGTTCTGAGATATCACATGCTGGGATAAGGAAGCTTGCTGCAGTAACGTTGTAGTTTTCAACCATAACTACTTGCAAGTGTGGAGCTACTGCTGGATCGTTAGCAATCACTTCTGACATGCAAAGGATCAAGTGGATAATGTCTTGAGCGATTGTGTAGGCTGGAGCTGCTTTACCACCAAAGAAGATTGTAATTGGGCGAGCAGGGATGTTACCAGCTTTGATGTCAAGATATTTGTGGATTACGTACAAAGCGTTCATTTGTTGTCGTTTGTACTCGTGAAGACGTTTGATTTGGATATCAAAGATAGAGTTTGGATTGATTTCCACACCTTGGTGTTCTTTCAAGTGACGAGCCAATTTACGTTTGTTGTGAGCCTTGATGCTTTCCAATTTTTCTTTGACAGCTGCTTTGTCTTCATAAGACAAGAGTTTTTCAAGCTCATCTGCTTCATGGTGCCAACCATCTCCAAGAATCTCATCCAAGTAGTGAGACAATCTTGGGTTAGCATGCATAAGCCAACGACGGAAAGTGATACCGTTTGTTTTGTTGTTGAATTTTTCTGGGTAAAGGTCGTAGAAGGCTTTCAACTCAGAATTTTTCAAGATTTCAGTGTGAAGTGCTGCAACCCCGTTAACGCTGTATCCGTAGTGGATATCCATATGAGCCATGTGAACACGTCCGCTCTCATCGATGATTTGAACAGCTGGATCTTTGTATTCTGCTTTCACGCGACGGTCCAATTCTTCGATGATTGGTACCAAGTGAGGAACCACTTCTTGCAAGAATTCAAGAGGCCATTTTTCAAGCGCTTCAGCAAGGATTGTGTGGTTAGTGTAGGCAGTCATGCTACGAACGATTGAGATTGCTTCGTCAAGCTCGATACCACGTGCAGTCAAAAGACGGAGCAATTCAGGGATCACCATTGATGGGTGAGTATCGTTGATTTGTACAACGGCATAATCAGCAAGGTCATGCAAGTTGCTTCCTTTTTCGATTGCTTCGTCGATGATCAATTGCGCACCGTTTGAAACCATGAAGTATTGTTGGAAGATACGGAGCAATTCACCTTGACGGTCACTATCATCTGGGTAAAGGAAGAGAGTCAAGTTGCGAGCGATATCTGTCTTGTCAAAGTCGATACCATCTTTAATAATAGAAGAATCAACTGAATCCAAGTCAAACAAACGCAAGCGGTTCTTCGTTTCTGTCTTGTAACCAGGAACATCAATATCATAAAGAGTTGATGTCAAAGTAAAGTCTGCAAATGGTACTTGGTAGCTACGGCTTGAGCGAACCAACCAGTTTTGCTCTGTCAACCATGCGTTTGGAATTGTTTCTTGTTGGTTGTTTTTAAGAACTTGTTGGAAAAGACCAAAGTGGTAGTTCAGACCAACACCGTCACCATTCAAACCAAGAGTCGCAATTGAGTCGATAAAGCAGGCAGCCAAACGTCCCAAACCACCATTACCAAGAGATGGTTCCAATTCAACTTCTTCAACTTCGATCAAGTCTTTACCTGCAGCTGCAAGTTCTTTTTTGACATCGTCGTAAAGACCAAGGTTAATCAAGTTGTTTGACAAGAGTTTACCAATCAAGAACTCAGCTGAGATGTAGTAAACTTTTTTCTTACCAGTGTTAACTGGTTTTTGGCTACTTGCAAGCTTGCTGTAGTTAAGAAGAGCAAGGTAAAGCTCTTCATTGCTACATTCTGCAATGGTTTTATTGTAACGATTTTGTACAAATTCTTGTAGTGATAACATGTTTAAGATGTCTCCTGATATTGTATTATTTCTTTAATTCTACCAAATTTTCATTTATTCGGCGATAGATTGTTGTTAAGTCAAGCAAACCTTCCTCAACAGCTGGTGTCAATTGCTCTTCAGTCATACGCCAAGACCAGTTTCCACCAAGGGTAGATGGGAAGTTCATACGAGCCGCCTCATCCAATTCTAGCAAATCTTGCATAGTTGCAATTGCCATGAAGCTAACTGATGAAAAGACTGTACGAAGCATAGCATGTGGAACTGTTTCGTATTCTTTACGGTTCGTGTAACGAGCCATGTACTCACGAGTCGCATCATCAATCTCGTTACGGTACCAACCAAGAACCGTATTGTTATCGTGTGTTCCTGTGTACATAACTGAGTTAGCAGGTGCCAAGTGTGGGCTATCAATGCTTTCGTCTTCTGGGTTGAAGGCAAATTGAAGAATCTTCATTCCTGGGAAGCCAGTACGTTCACGCAACTCAATAACTTCATCTGTCATGAAGCCAAGGTCTTCTGCGATGATGTTTAGCTCACCAAGTTCTTCCTTAACGGCTGCAAAAAGCTTGTAGCCAGGACCTTTCACCCACTCACCAGGTGCTGCTGTATCAGAACCAGCAGGGATTTCCCAGTAAGATTCGAAACCACGGAAGTGGTCAATACGAACGATGTCGTAGATTTTGAAGCTTTCACGCAAGCGTTCAATCCACCATTTGTAACCGTCTTTATCCATTGCTTCCCAGTCATAGATTGGGTTACCCCAAAGCTGACCAGTTGCAGAAAACTCATCTGGCGGGCATCCTGCGATGCAAGTTGCTTTACCGTTGACATCTGTCTTGAAGAGATGTGGATTTGCCCACATATCGCTTGAATCTTCTGCTACGTAGATTGGCATGTCCCCAACGATTTCGATGTGGTTGTCGTTAGCGTAAGCTTTCAATTTCAACCATTGTTGGAAGAAGAAATATTGAGTCACACGGTGGTAAACCAACTTGTCTGCCAATTGCTCACGGTAGCTTTCAAGTGATGAAGCTTTACGAGCACGAGCATCTGCATCTGGCCATTCTGTCCAAGCAAGATTGTCAAAATGCTCTTTGATAGCCATATACTCAGCAAAGAGCTCAAGCCATGATTGGTTATCTTGAGCAAATTTCTCAAAATCTTTAACATCTCCGACTTCAAAGAAACGTTTCACAGCTTTTTCTAAAAGAGGACGACGTGCATAGTAGATTTTAGCATAGTCAACTTCAGACGCATCGCTACCAAAGTCAACTCCTTCAAGGTCACTGGCTTCCAACAAACCTTGCTCCATCAAGATATCTAAATCGATAAAATGAGTGTTTCCTGCGAAGGCTGAGAAAGATTGGTAAGGAGAATCCCCGTAACTAGTTGTTCCTAATGGAAGGATTTGCCAGTAACGTTGTTTTGTACGAACCAAGAAATCAACGAAGTCGTAAGCACTTTGACCAAATGATCCGATTCCGTAAGCTCCTGGAAGAGAAGAGATGTGCATCAACACACCACTTTGACGTTTTTTCATAATAGCACCTCATGTGTTAAAATTAATGGAACGTTGCGTATTTTTGCAGACGCAAACGTTTGCGCTACTTATAAGTATACTCCTTTTCAAGCATAATTGCAAGCGTTTTTAAAAAACTTTTTTGATTATTTTTAAGGAGATTAACCCATTTTAGCAAAGATAACTTATACTCAATGAAAATCAAAGAGCAAACTAGGAAACTAGCCGCAGGCTGTACTTGAGTACGGCAAGGCGACGTTAACGCGGTTTGAATTTGATTTTCGAAGAGTATTAAAACTATCTAATCCTAAAATTTGACTCTCACAGAATCCGTCTACAAACTGCAAATCCTCCCCTAGAAAACTTGAATTTAGATGCAAGGAGGCACAAAGGTCTATAGAAAATAGATAGGAATTAGAAACAGGGAGGTAGCCCCTCCTGATTTCCTTCTTTAGATAGATTACATCTATTTTTTATTAAAAATACTGTATTCTTATCTATTTCACACTTTTCTTCTATTAAAAAGCAAAATCATGCTATCAAATCAAGCTTAAAAATTTTTTAAAATTTTTGTCAAAAACACTTGCAACCGTTTTCTATTTGTGCTATACTAAGGTCATAAAGGAAAACGTTTGCGTTTCCTTATCAATAAAACTTGTTATTCTTTAGGAGGAATACACTATGTCATCTAAATTCATGAAGAGCGCTGCGGTGCTTGGAACTGCTACACTTGCTAGCTTGCTCTTGGTAGCTTGCGGAAGCAAAACTGCTGATAAGCCTGCTGAGTCTGGTTCATCTGAAGCGAAAGAAATCACTCTTTACGTTGAGGACCAATACAAAGCTTATGCTGAAACAGTTGCTAAAGCTTATAAAGAGCAATCAGGCACAACAGTTAACATCAAATCTGGTGACCAACTTGGTGGGCTTGACAAACTTTCTCTTGACAACCAATCTGGTCAAGCTGCTGACGTTATGATGGCTCCATACGACCGTGTGGGTAGCCTTGGTTCTGACGGACAACTTTCAGAAGTGAAATTGAGCGATGGTGCTAAAACAGAAGATACAACTAAATCTCTTGTAACCGCTGCTGACGGTAAAGTTTACGGTGCTCCTGCCGTTATCGAGTCACTTGTTATGTACTACAACAAAGACTTGGTAAAAGACGCTCCCAAAACATTTGCTGACTTGGAAAACCTTGCTAAAGATAGCAAATATGCCTTCGCTGGAGAAGATGGAAAAACTTCTGCCTTCCTAGCTGACTGGACAAACTTCTACTATGCATACGGACTTCTTGCTGGTAACGGCGCTTACGTATTCGGACAAAACGGTAAAGACCCTAAAGACATCGGTCTTGCAAACGACGGTTCTATCGCAGGTATCAACTACGCTAAATCTTGGTACGAAAAATGGCCTAAAGGTATGCAAGATGGTACAGCTGCTGGAAACCTAATCCAAACTCAATTCCAAGAAGGTAAAACAGCTGCTATCATTGATGGGCCTTGGAAAGCTCAAGCCCTCAAAGATGCTAAAGTAAACTACGGTGTTGCGACTATCCCAACTCTTCCAAATGGAAAAGAATATGCTGCATTCGGTGGTGGTAAAGCTTGGATCATTCCTTCAAGTACTAAGAACCTTGAAGGCGCACAGAAATTTGTAGACTTCCTTGTTTCAACTGAACAACAAAAAGCTTTCTACGATGCAACTAACGAAATCCCAGCTAATACTGAAGCTCGTTCATACGCTGAAGGTAAAAACGATGAGTTGACAACAGCTGTTATCAAACAATTCAAGAACGCTCAACCAATTCCAAACATCTCTCAAATGTCTGCAGTTTGGGAACCAGCTGCTAACATGCTCTTTGATACTGTAAGTGGTCAAAAAGATGCTAAAACAGCTGCTAACGACGCTGTAACATTGATCAAAGAAACAATCAAACAAAAATTTGGTGAATAAAAAATTTGTTCAAGGGGGGTGGAATTCAAATCCCCCTTTGAATTTATCAATAGAGACACAAATAATTTAGCTTTCTTATAAAAAAAGTAGTATCCTATGAAAGGAGTTATTATGGAAAAGCAACAACCTAGTAAAGCAGCCCTGCTGTCTATCATTCCTGGGTTAGGACAGATTTACAATAAACAAAAAGCCAAAGGTTTTATCTTCCTTGGTGTAACCATCGTATTTGTCCTTTATTTCCTAGCACTTGCAGCACCTGAATTGAGCAATCTCATCACTCTTGGTGACAAGCCCGGTCGTGATAATTCCCTCTTTATGCTGATTCGTGGTGCCTTCCATTTAATCTTTGTAGTCGTTTATGTACTCTTTTATTTCTCAAATATCAAAGATGCATATACGATTGCAAAACGCATTAACAATGGAATTCCAGTTCCACGTACCCTCAAAGACATGATCAAAGGGATTTATGAAAATGGTTTCCCTTATCTCTTGATTATTCCATCTTATGTTGCCATGACCTTCGCGATTATCTTCCCAGTTATCGTAACCTTGATGATCGCCTTTACCAACTATGACTTCCAACACTTACCACCAAACAAATTGTTGGACTGGGTTGGTTTGACAAACTTTAGTAATATCTGGAGTTTGAGTACCTTCCGTTCTGCCTTTGGTTCTGTTCTTTCTTGGACCATCATCTGGGCTTTGGCAGCCTCAACTTTACAGATTGTGATTGGTATCTTCACAGCTATCATTGCTAACCAACCATTTATCAAAGGAAAACGTATCTTTGGTGTTATTTTCCTTCTTCCTTGGGCTGTCCCAGCCTTCATCACTATCTTGACATTCTCAAACATGTTTAACGATAGTGTCGGAGCTATCAACACCCAAGTATTGCCAATCTTGGCTAAATTCCTTCCTTTCCTTGATGGCGCTCTTATTCCCTGGAAAACAGACCCAACTTGGACTAAGATTGCCTTGATTATGATGCAAGGTTGGCTTGGATTCCCATACATCTACGTTCTGACCTTGGGTATCTTGCAATCTATTCCTAACGACCTTTACGAAGCAGCTTATATTGACGGTGCCAATGCTTGGCAAAAATTCCGCAACATCACTTTCCCAATGATCTTGGCTGTTGCGGCACCTACTTTGATTAGCCAATACACCTTCAACTTTAACAACTTCTCTATCATGTACCTCTTCAACGCTGGAGGACCTGGTAGTGTCGGTGGTGGAGCTGGTTCAACCGATATCTTGATTTCATGGATTTACCGTTTGACAACAGGTACATCTCCTCAATACTCAATGGCGGCAGCTGTCACCTTGATTATCTCTATCATTGTCATCTCAATCTCTATGATCGCATTCAAGAAACTACACGCATTTGATATGGAGGACGTCTAAGATGAATAACTCAATTAAACTCAAACGTAGACTGACT
This sequence comes from Streptococcus sp. 4155, assembly GCF_013276695.1. NCBI lineage: Bacteria > Bacillati > Bacillota > Bacilli > Lactobacillales > Streptococcaceae > Streptococcus > Streptococcus sp. 4155. The sequence continues at coordinate 12,890 of NZ_VMLM01000085.1, read as the reverse complement.
CAAAGCCTTACATACCTTTACCTGATTGGTCTATCAATTGTCATTATCTATCCACTTTTGATTACCATTATGTCAGCCTTCAAGACTGGTAACGTAGTAGCCTTTAAACTAGACAGCAACGTCGACTTTAGTTTTGCTAACTTCCAAGGCCTCTTCACTGAAACCTTGTACGGTACTTGGTACCTCAACACCTTGATCATTGCCTTGATTACCATGGCTGTTCAAACAAGTATCATCGTACTTGCTGGTTATGCCTACAGCCGTTACAACTTCTTGGCTCGTAAACAAAGTTTGGTCTTCTTCTTGATCATCCAAATGGTGCCAACTATGGCCGCTTTGACAGCCTTCTTCGTTATGGCGCTTATGTTGAACGCCCTTAACCACAGCTGGTTCCTCATCTTCCTCTACGTTGGTGGTGGTATCCCGATGAATACTTGGCTCATGAAAGGCTACTTCGATACAGTGCCAATGTCTTTAGACGAATCTGCAAAACTAGACGGTGCAGGACACTTCCGCCGCTTCTGGCAAATTGTTCTTCCACTTGTTCGCCCAATGGTTGCCGTACAAGCTCTCTGGGCCTTCATGGGACCTTTCGGGGACTACATCCTCTCTAGTTTCTTGCTTCGTGAGAAAGAATACTTTACTGTTGCCGTAGGTCTCCAAACCTTCGTTAACAATGCGAAAAACATGAAGATTGCCTACTTCTCAGCAGGTGCTATCCTCATCGCCCTTCCAATCTGTATTCTCTTCTTCTTCCTACAAAAGAACTTTGTTTCAGGACTTACAAGTGGTGGCGACAAGGGATAATTTATCCCCGCCACCCTTTTTCATTTTATACTCTTCGAAAATCTCTTCAAACCACGTCAGCTTCCATCTGCAACCTCAAAGTTGTGCTTTGAGCAACCTGCGACTAGCTTCCTAGTTTGTACTTTGATTTTCATTGACTATTAGCTATTGTCACTGTAAATAATATCCTTACAACAAGCAATTTTTCTCCTAGACTTGAAATAAAGCGAATTTAACTATATAATACTCATATAGAAAACACCTTTTAGAAAGATACCCATGCTTCCATATCCATTTTCCTATTTTTCAAGTATTTGGGGATTTCGTAAGCCCCTGTCCAAACGTTTCGGGCTCAACTGGTTTCAACTACTCTTTACCAGTATCTTCCTTATCAGCTTGTCTATGGTACCCATTGCCATCCAAAACAGCTCCCAGGAGACCTATCCGCTAGAAACTTTTATCGATAATGTCTATGAACCTCTGACAGATGAGGTTGTCCAGGATCTCTCTGAACATGCTACAATTGTCGATGGCAACTTAACTTATACAGGAACTGCCAATCAAGCCCCTTCTCTTGTGATTGGTCCAAGCCAAAGCAAGGAATTACCTAAAGACTTGCAACTGCATTTCGATACAAATGAGCTAGTCATCAGCAAGGAAAGCAAGGAACTGACCCGCATCTCTTACCGAGCCATTCAGACTGAGAGTTTCAAAATCAAAGACAGCTTGACCCAAGCAATTTCTAAAGACTGGTACCAGCAGAATCGTGTCTATATCAGTCTCTTCCTAGTTCTCGGTGCCAGCTTCCTCTTTGGTTTGAATTTCTTTATCGTCTCTCTAGGAGCTAGTCTTCTCCTTTATATCACTAAGAAATCACGCCTCTTTTCATTTAGGACCTTTAAAGAGTGCTACCATTTTATCTTGAACTGTTTAGGATTGCCGACTCTGATTACACTTATTTTGGGATTATTTGGCCAAAATATGACAACCCTGATTACTGTACAAAATATTCTTTTTGTTCTGTATCTGGTCACTATCTTTTATAAAACACATTTCCGTGATCCAAATTACCATAAATAGGAGATTTTTATGCCCGTTACGATTAAAGACGTGGCCAAGGCTGCTGGTGTTTCGCCTTCAACCGTAACCCGTGTTATTCAAAATAAATCAACCATTAGCGACGAAACAAAAAAACGCGTTCGCAAGGCTATGAAGGAGCTCAATTACCACCCCAACCTCAACGCTCGTAGCTTGGTAAGCAGCTACACTCAGGTGATTGGTTTGGTTCTTCCTGATGACTCAGACGCCTTCTACCAGAATCCTTTCTTTCCATCGGTTCTACGTGGCATCTCTCAAGTCGCATCTGAAAACCACTATGCCATTCAGATAGCAACAGGAAAAGATGAAAAGGAGCGTCTCAACGCTATTTCACAAATGGTCTATGGCAAGCGTGTAGATGGGCTAATCTTTCTCTATGCCCAAGAAGAAGATCCCCTCGTCAAACTCGTAGCAGAAGAACAGTTCCCCTTCCTTATTTTAGGTAAATCTCTATCTCCTTTCATCCCACTTGTCGACAACGACAATGTTCAAGCTGGTTTTGATGCGACTGAATATTTCATCAAAAAAGGCTGCAAATGCATTGCCTTTATCGGAGGAAGTAAAAAGCTCTTCGTGACCAAAGACCGTTTAACAGGCTATGAACAGGCGCTTAAGCATTACAAACTGATCACTGACAACAATCGCATCTACTTTGCCGACGAGTTTCTGGAAGAAAAGGGCTATAAATTTAGCAAGCGATTATTCAAGCACGATCCACAAATTGATGCTATCATCACAACCGATAGCCTCCTAGCTGAAGGTGTTTGTAACTATATTGCCAAACACCAGCTGAATGTCCCTGTTCTCAGCTTTGACTCGGTTAATCCCAAGCTCAACTTGGCAGCCTATGTCGATATCAATAGCCTAGAACTTGGTCAAACATCATTTGAAACGATTCTTCAGATTATCAACGATGCTAAAAGCAATAAACAAATTTGTTACCGCCAGTTGATTGCCCATAAAATTATAGAAAAATAAGAGACTGGGCAAAAAGTTGTTAAAAGCAAAAACGCATACTATCAGG
>NZ_VMLM01000085.1:0-9872 GCF_013276695.1 Streptococcus sp. 4155 | reverse complement strand
TTTGAAGAGATTTTCGAAAAGTATTAATCACTAATTATCTATCTCAACAAATCGTCCCAGAATATGAACATTCTCCGAGACAGAGACAAAGGCGCTTGGATCTACTTGTGTCATAATCTGTTTAAATTCATTAAACTCTGCACGTGTAATGACAGTAATTAAAACTGCCTTTCTCTCGTGATTATAGGTTCCTTCTGCATCGTGGATCATGGTTGCTCCGCGGTGCAATTTTTTATGGATTTTTTCAATTACCTTCTCTGGATGATTTGTCACAATCATGGCCTGCATACGCTTTTGCTTAGTAAAGACCGCGTCTGTCACACGGCTAGAGACAAAGATGGTAATCATAGAATAAAGAGCGTATTTCCAACCAAAGGTCAAACCTGCTATCAGCATGATAGTTCCATTTACCAAGAAAGAAATACTACCGACATTCTTACCCGTTTTCTTGCGAATAGTCAGGCTGACGATGTCCGTCCCACCACTGGAGATATTGTTTCGAAGAGCAAAACCAATCCCTAAACCCATAACACCACCCCCAAAAAGGGCATTGATAATGGGATCCTCCGTCAAGGTTGCCACAGGGACAAACTGGATAAAGAAGGAACTCATAGATACCGTGATAAAGGTAAAGACGGTGAACTTATGGCCAATCTGATACCAAGCTAAGACCATCAAAGGGAAGTTAATGGCGTAGAAGGTTAGCGAAATCGGAATATGAAAACCAAACCAGTGATTACTCAAGGCAGAGATAATCTGTGCCATACCTGTTGCACCACTCGAATACACATGCCCTGGTTGGAAAAAAAAATTAACTGCTACTGCTGATAAAAAACCATAGACCAGAGAGGCCGAAATCTTCTCATCATACTTTTCTCGAGAAATACTTTGTAAGACACGTAAAATTTTTATCTGATAAGCAAAGCGGCGCAGATAATAGCGCCACCGCTTAATTCGTTTTGCTTGTTTCATCTTCTTCTACTTGTAAGCTGAGTTCCTCTAGTTGGTTGAGAGCGACTGTTGATGGAGCTTGTGTCATTGGGTCAGTTGCCTTGTTGTTCTTAGGAAAGGCAATGACTTCACGGATATTTTCTTCTCCAGCAAGCAACATGACAAAACGGTCAAGCCCGATAGCCAAACCACCGTGTGGTGGGAAACCATAGTCCATGGCTTCAAGAAGGAAACCAAACTGGTCATTGGCTTCTTCAGCTGAGAAACCAAGGGCCTTGAACATGCGTTCTTGAAGGTCTTTTTGGTTGATACGAAGGCTACCACCACCAAGCTCATAACCGTTCAAGACGATATCGTAAGCAATGGCATGAACCTTAGCCAAATCACCTTCTAATTCGTGAGCAGTCTCTTCCTGTGGAAGTGTGAATGGATGGTGGGCGCTCATGTAGCGGCCTTCTTCTTCAGACCATTCAAACATCGGCCAGTCAACCACCCAAAGGAAGTTGAACTTATCATTATCAATTAAGCCAAGCTCTTTAGCAATACGTCCACGAAGGGCACCCAGTGTTGCATTAGCCACTTCAAGCGTATCCGCCACAAAGAGAACCAAGTCCTTATCTTCAAGAGCAAGCGCTGTTGTCAATTCTTCTTGGATACCAGTCAAGAACTTGGCAACTGGTCCGTTTAATTCTCCATCAACCACCTTGACCCAAGCAAGACCTTTGGCACCATACTGTTTGGCTACTTCCGTCATCTTGTCGATGTCTTTACGTGAATAGTTGTCCGCAGCTCCTTTGACCACAATGGCTTTTACAGCAGGTGCTTCTGAAAAGACTTTAAAGTCTACACCTTTGACCGCTTCTGTCAAGTCCTGAAGCAACATGTCAAAACGAGTATCTGGCTTGTCAGAACCGTAAAGAGCCATAGCATCATCGTATTTCATACGAGGGAACGGTAGCGTTACTTCGATACCTTTTGTTTCCTTCATCACGCGCGCAATCAAGCCTTCTGTGATATCTTGGATTTCTTGCTCAGTAAGGAAGGACGTTTCCAAGTCGACCTGGGTAAACTCAGGCTGGCGGTCTCCACGCAAGTCCTCGTCACGGAAACATTTGACGATTTGGTAGTAACGGTCAAAACCAGCATTCATCAAAAGCTGTTTCGTAATTTGTGGACTTTGAGGAAGCGCGTAAAAATGCCCTTTATTGACACGAGATGGCACCAAATAGTCACGCGCCCCTTCTGGTGTTGACTTAGAAAGGAATGGTGTCTCTACGTCGATAAATTCCAACTCATCCAAGTAGTTGCGGATAGAGTGGGTCACCTTAGCACGAAGTTTAAGATTTTCCAACATTTCTGGACGACGAAGGTCAAGGTAACGGTAACGCAAACGTGTATCGTCATTGGCCTCAATACCATCCTTAATCTCAAATGGGGTTGTCTTAGCTGTATTAAGTACTGTCAGAGCTGTCACGTTTAACTCAACCGCACCAGTTGGTAACTTATCATTGGCTTGCTCACGCGCAGCAACTTGACCAGTCACCTCGATAACAAATTCACTACGAAGGTTTTCAGCTGTTTCCATAACCTCTGCAGATACTTTTTCAGGGTTGATAACCAACTGCATGATTCCTTCACGGTCACGAAGGTCGATAAAGATCAAACCACCAAGGTCACGACGACGGCCAACCCATCCTTTCAAGGTCATTTCTTTTCCGATGTGTTCCTCACGAACACGACCAGCATACATACTACGTTTCATTGTTTCTCTCCTCTTTTATTCTGTTACTATTTTACCATAAAAGCGCAGGCTCTTCATGAAAATCCATCAGAAAAGTTTGCCAGTCTTTAAAAATCAGGTAAAGTCCCTAAAAATTAGCGTCCATACAAAAAATCCGATGAAGTTCACCGGACTCTTTTATTTTGAATTGTTGCCTGCTTTACGCTTTTCAGTGATTTCGGCTGCCTTTCGAGGCAAGACAATTTCCGTTATGTAAGCCGTCCCAAAACGCAGTACACCTGCAATAGGAGCAAAGACAACTGCTAGATAGTTATAGAAGAAATCGCCTTTGAAGGCATAAGCTAGCGCTCCAATGATGAAAAATAGAACGACTGCCTGAATCACTGCTAATAAAATTACTCGTTTCATGTGACCTCCTGACTCTATTATAGCATGAGAATCATCAAAAAGCCGACTAAATTATTCAAAGCGTGAAGAGAAATACTGTAGACCAGACCTTTTCTGCTAATGTAAGCCAAACCCAAACTAAAACCAAGGCTAAAATAGACAAAAAATTGTTGCACATCACCTGGAAAATGAATCAAGGCAAATAGAAGACTAGATACCAGAAGAAAAATCAGGGTTCGTTTACTATTGTCCTGCTTAGGAAAGAGATAGCGTGCTAACATCCCTCTAAAAACAATCTCTTCCGTCAAAGGAGCAAAAATAACCACAGCAAAGAATGAGAAAAGTGGTTGAGACAAGGTCAAGTCTGTCGCTATTTGCTGATTTACTGAAGGATCATCTGGCAAGAAGAATTGAACGACCAGAGATAAGAACCAAACCAAGGCAGGAAGCCAAATAAATCGGTTAAAGCCGCTCTTCTCAATATAAACAGGAGCTTTCTGATACCATTTGTAAATGCCGTACACATATACTCCAGCCAAGACCACATAGAGTAGAGTAACAGCATAGGGTGAAGCGCCTAAAGCAAGCGACGCAGTCGCGAGCCCCTGAATAAAGCCATAGATAAATAAAAAGGATAGAAGGGCTAGAAGAATCCAGCCAAGGTTTTTAAGTAATTTCATAAATAACTCCTTTATTTGAAATAACGTTTTACCATAGGTAACTGCATCACATTGATATAAACATGGATGGCTCCTACAAGCAAGAAAGCTAGTAACTGAATCTCTCCTGTCAAGAAAGAAATGATAATAAGAAAAATATATAAGGCTGGTAAGACATATTGGTGTAATTGGAATAAAATTCGAAAACTCTGTTCCAAATTAGCCTGACGCTCCCCTTCATCATAAGAATTTATATAGTTCAAGACATCCTTTGGTGTAGCGAAAAATTCCAAATCAAACTGACGAACAATCGCAATGGTTTTAAAAAGAGATTTTTGAGCGACTAAGAATACCACAAAGAGTAAGAAAGAAAGGAAAAATGTTTGAGGGTTTGTATGCAATATAATCACCTCACTTAATGAAATAAAAATAGCCAATGGAATCGCTACACCTGTAATATTAAAAGCAATGGTTCCAAACTCAAGATTCCGGTACATTTGCACATAATAGGTTTCATTCAGATCGTCATCCATTTCCTCTTGATACAAGGAATGAAATTTTCTGCTTTTCTTTAAGAAATTGAAAGTCAAAAACATACTAATGAAACCTATCAGTAAACAAATAGCTGATATCCATGGCATCAAGGCTTTTACATCTAAAATAATTTCGTGGGATTCGACACGTGCCTTAAACATCCCTACAAACATGCCCAAGAACCCCCCCAAGACAATAGACATCAAAAATAACAATCTACGTTTCTTTTTCATATTCATTCTCCTTTTTCACTTGCTAGATTTTTGGATTTCTTTTCAATCCATTCAATTACTGGGATGAGGGCAAAATAGGCCCAGATAAATTGGTCGCTGTAATAGAGATCAAACCATCCTAGATTTGTTCCAATTAGTAGAAATACGCTGACTAATAGAGCTATGGCAACTACATAATAAATCACTTTATACTTGTTCATCACTCGTCCTCCTCCAAGCGAAATACTGATTCGACTGTTTCGTTGAAAATCTGAGATATTTTCAGGGCAATGATAATGGACGGGGTGTACTCATCCCGTTCTAGTAGGCTAATGGTCTGTCTGGAAACCCCTGCCAGCTTGGCTAGGTCGGTTTGATTGAGACCATCGCGAGCTCGAAGCTCTTTTAGACGATTTTTTAGTTGCATGTCACACACCTACTTTCCGTCAAATTCAACAGTTTGGATATCCTCAATGCGTTGTAGTTTGAATTTTTCTTTTCCTTTTTTATTAACACGACGTAGCTTGACCCATTCCTCATCAACATCCACAACTTCCCAGTTATCTGTTCCAAAAACTTGTCCAACGATTGTCGGTGTTTTCCCAATCAATTCTTTTAATAATCTTGACATTTCTTTATTTCCTTTCTGTTTTTGCTCAATTCTTTTGATTTTATTCTCTAATTTCTTGACCCTTTGGGTATGATAGAGATAAAACATAATCACAAGAGGTACAAATCCTAATGCCCACATAATCGTTCCCTGCTCCTTTTCTCTTAACTTGATTATATTGTAACACATCTTTTTCTTTTTGACAAGCATATTTGTCAAAAAGTTTATGATTTTTGTCATTTTGCAAAAGAAAAAGGTCAGGAGTAGGTTTCTGACCAGTTTTTCTGTTATTAAAATCCTAGTTTTTCAAAGATTTCTGAGAAGTTTTGGCTGATTGTCTCAAGTGACACTTGGACTTCTTCTCGGGTTTGGTTATTCTTGACCGTCACTTGTCCGCTTTCGACTTCACTCTCTCCTAGGGTGATGAGGGTTTTAGCCACAAAGACATCGGCTGACTTGAATTGAGCTTTGAGCTTACGGTTGAGGTAATCACGCTCTGCTTTGAAACCTTGTTGGCGAAGAGCCTGTACCAATTCCAAGGCCTTGACATTTGCTCCTTCACCCAAAACTGCGATATAGACATCTAGGGCGTTTTCGATAGGGAGAGTCACACCTTGCTTTTCAAGGATGAGAAGCAGGCGCTCTACACCAAGTCCAAATCCAAATCCAGCAGTTTCCGGGCCTCCAAAGTAAGAAACCAAACCATCGTAACGACCACCCGCACAGACTGTCAGGTCATTGCCCTCAATCTCTGTGATGAACTCGAAAATGGTGTGGTTGTAGTAGTCCAGACCACGCACCATATTGGTATCAATGATGTAGTCTACTCCAAGATTTTCCAACATCTGACGTACAGCATCAAAATGAGCTTGACTTTCTTCATCAAGGAAATCCAAGATAGAAGGCGCATTCTCTACTGCTACCTTGTCTTCTTTTTCCTTAGAGTCCAAGACACGAAGAGGATTTTCCTCCAAACGACGCTGGCTATCCTTAGACAAGATCTCCTTGAGCGGTGTCAAATAGTCAATCAAGGCTTGACGGTAGGCTGCACGGCTCTCAGGATTTCCAAGAGTGTTAAGATGTAATTTGACACCTTGGATACCGATTTCTTTCAAGAAATGGGCCGCCATCGCGATGGTTTCCACATCGGTAGCTGGATTGCTAGAACCAAAACACTCAACACCAATCTGGTGGAATTGGCGCAAACGCCCTGCCTGTGGACGCTCGTAACGGAACATAGGTCCCATGTAGTAGAACTTACTTGGCTTTTGCACTTCTGGGGCGAAAAGTCTATTTTCCACATAGGAACGGACAACGGGCGCAGTTCCTTCTGGACGGAGAGTAATATGGCGGTCACCCTTGTCATAGAAGTCGTACATTTCCTTGGTTACGATATCCGTTGTATCTCCGACAGAGCGACTGATGACTTCGTAGTGCTCAAAAATAGGCGTGCGCACTTCTGCATAATTATAGCGCTTGAAAATCTCACGGGCAAAGCCCTCAACGTACTGCCATTTGGCAGATTCAGCAGGTAAAATATCCTGCGTTCCTTTTGGTTTTTGTAATTTCATAGGGAATCCTCTTTAAACTTAATAGTCTTATTTTACCATAAATAAAGGGATTAAAACAGTGAGAAAAAATTACGATTTAGATATCATTTTTGAGATTAAGACATGTCAAAAGAATAGCCAGCAAGGAAAGACCAACAAATAGCATCCAAGTCAACTGTATATTCCATACGGCAACAAGTGAAAAACAAGCTGTTCCCACAGGTATGGATAAGGTAAATAATAAACCTAAAAAATTACTGGTACGAGCTAAAACCTCTGGAGCTAGATTTTTCATGAGCATGGCATTAATCTTTGGAGCAACTTTACCAGACACATACAGAGTTAAAAATAGAAATAGCAAACCAAGCACGACTTGATTGAATACGTTAGCCAAACCAATTAGAGTGAGCCCTACGGTAGCCCACATCATCAATCTAGGCAAGGACTGCTTCCCAAAATAATCATTGCCCGTAAGGCTACTAATGATGATTGCTAACAAAGCACAGAATTGACTGATAAATAATGCCTCTGTGTAAGAAAAGTCTAAAAGAGAATGGCTCAAAAAGAAGATATTGTAAATTCCACCCAAAGCGCCACCCAAGGCATTGATAAGCAAGACAGCAAAGAGCATAAAACCAAAGTTTTTCTGTCCACTTTTAAGAAAAACGAGACGTAAATTTCGGTAAATTGTTAGGAACTGGTCTTTGATAGAAATCTTCTCATTTTTTAGGTTTTCACGATCAGCAGATGACATTGACAGGCTCAATTTGCTTTTTCCTAAAAAGAGAATAGAGGCTGATACTAGGAAAAAGCAGGCATTGATTCCCGCAACAAGGGAAAAATTGTTGACCGATAGACCTAAGAGCCAGACTCCAAAAGCTTGACCACCAATGGCTGAAATATAGGTAATGAACTGGGAAAAAGAGTAAGCCTCCATCAAATCATCTTCAGCTACTTTTTCTTTAATGAGAGGCATGCGCAAACCACCTGCAAAATCACTGATGACATCACTAATGACATTGATCAAACACAGGCTAGAAAAGGCAAAGAGAGTAGCTTGCTGAACAACTAGGGCTGCCAGAAAAAATAAAACCGCCTGAAACAAACCACTATAGACCATCCATTTGACCTTATCCCTCGTATAATCTGCCCGAATCCCTACAAAAACTGTAAAGAGAGTCGGAAGAAGCATGACAATATTCGCCATAGCAACAGCAAAAGATGCTTGTGGTAAGGTCGATGCATAGACGATAAATACCAGGTTGAAAATCGAAGCACCAAAAGCATTGAAGAAGCGTGACAAAGTCAAGAGACGATAAGCTTGATTTCTGAACAATAGTTTCATAGATAATCTCCCTTCTTGTTAGAAGTTTTATGTGAAGTATGACTATAGTATAGCACTTAGAAATTATAGAGGAAAAACTTTTGAATATATGCAACAAATAAAATGAGCTAAAAGAAACGATAGAAGTTCTCCAGTGACACGAGAGAGGTCAATAGTTATATCGCTTCAAATTTTAACTTATTTTCTTAGTTTGCAGATATTCAACAATCGGTCGTTTTTCTATAGTATTCGGCAGATTTATTACAGCCAAGCATCTCAAAAATACGGACAGCATCTTCCATCTTTTTTCGCCCTTCCTTGACTCTGCCTTGCTTGCTATCAAGGAGACCTTCCGCCCACAAATAGACAATTCGGAAATAGGTCTCATTTTCCTTGTAGAAATGCTCTTCGATAACACGTTTAAAATAAGAGGCATTGGTAAATTCTTCACACTCAATGCTAGCTAAAAAACCATTCAATAGTATAGTGTGAAACAGGTTTCGATTGCCAGACACTTCCATTAGAAAATCAGATTTTCGTACCATCTCTCTAACATACCTAGTGAAAAGAGAAGCAGATAGAAATTGTGAACTGACTGAAAATAAATTGAGTTCATAGATTCCCCAAATCTCGGTAGAAAACAAATAATCATGAAGGACTTTCCCTTCCTCTGCCGTTAACTCTACCGTATCATCCATGCTCTTCATATAAGACTTAATCATAATGGCATTTAAAATATGTTTCTGTTTGTTTTGAGAATGGACATGCTTTTGATACTCCTTGCGATACAAGTCCTCAAGAGGAGCTATATTCTTTGGATCCAAGACATCTATGATTTCTTTTCTCAACTCAGAATCTGTATCATACTGAAAACCTCTCGCCAGAAAGAGAATTTCCTCTACACTGGCAGATATATTTCCCAAGGCAAATAGAAACTTTTCCACCGAAAGCTCACTCTGACCTGTTTCAAAGCGGGACAACATAGACGGCGAAAATTGTCCCCCGGTTGCTTGTCTCAGTGAGATATTTCTTGACTCTCGTAATTGTCTAAAGACTTTTCCAATCTGCTCCATAGACTTCCCCTTGATTCCGTATTTTCTTCATTTTATCATATTTTTCAGAAAATTCATCAAAAGCTTGCCAAATTGTCAGAGTTATGAGAAAATAGGGGATATTTATCATGTGGAGGGACTGTAATGAGAGAGGATATCAAAATCAATGACCGTGCTTTGGCCTTGCAAGATCAAATTATCGAAAAACTAGAGAAGGTTTTTGATACAGATGTGGAATTGGATGTTTACAATCTAGGGCTGATCTATGAAATCAATCTGGACGAAACAGGTCTCTGCAAGATTGTCATGACCTTCACTGACACCGCCTGTGATTGTGCCGAAAGCCTGCCTATTGAAATCGTTGCAGGTCTGAAACAAATCGAGGGGATCGAAGATGTCAAGGTTGAAGTTACCTGGTCGCCTGCTTGGAAAATCACACGAATCAGTCGCTATGGCCGTATTGCCCTTGGACTACCACCTCGTTAATCAGACCAATCACTTTTAAAGATGAAAAAAGCAAGCCGAAAATGGCTTGCTTTTTGATACTCAATGAAAATCAAAGGGCAAACTAGAAAACTAGCCGCAGGTTGCTCAAAACACTGTTTTGAAGTTGTGGATAAAATTGACGAAGTCAGCTCAAAACACTGTTTTGAGGTTGTGGATAGAACTGACGAAGTCAGCTCAAAACACTGTTTTGAGGTTGTGGATAGAACTGACGAAGTCAGCTCAAAACACTGTTTTGAGGTTGTGGATAGAACTGACGAAGTCAGTAACCATACCTACGGCAAGGCGACGCTGACGTGGTTTGAAGAGATTTTCGAAGAGTATGAGTTTATTTTTTACCTGACTTGT
>NZ_VMLM01000084.1:0-2142 GCF_013276695.1 Streptococcus sp. 4155 | reverse complement strand
ATTCCGTCTCGCGCCATTTTATTGATAGTATTTATGCGGGTGTAGTTTAGTGGTAAAACTACAGCCTTCCAAGCTGTTGTCGCGAGTTCGATTCTCGTCACCCGCTTTGAACTTTGTTCAAATTACCAAGTTTTTTAACTTGGGCGCGTAGCTCAGGTGGTTAGAGCGCACGCCTGATAAGCGTGAGGTCGGTGGTTCGAGTCCACTCGTGCCCATTAATTGGAGAATTACTCAAGAGGCTGAAGAGGACGGTTTGCTAAATCGTTAGGTCGGGTAACTGGCGCAAGGGTTCGAATCCCTTATTCTCCGTTTTAATGAGAGTTTGTAACTCTCTTTTTCATTTGGCTCTTTGTCAACTGTAGTGGGTTGAAGTCAGCTAAGCTCGAGAAAGGACAAATTTCGTCCTTTCTTTTTTGATGTTCAGAGCGATAAAAATCCGTTTTTTGAAGTTTTCAGGCTCTTTGTCAACTGTAGTGGGTTGAAGAAAAGCTAAAATCTTTATATATTGTCGATTTTATGGTTGTTCTAATTTATTATTACTTCCAACTCTTGAGAGAAATTTCTCCGCTATTGAGCCAGATTTCTTTTCCGTTATCACATTGCACCAAAAGTTTTCCACTTTCAGAGATGTCTTTAGCAAGTCCCTTGTAGTCTTTTTGATCTAGTGTGAAAGTAACTTCTTTTCCAAGAACGAATGACTGTTTTTTGTATAGGTATAATAGCTCTTCTGCTGGTGTTTCGAAGAAAGTACGCCAGATTTCTATGATCAATTCATTCCTTGTTATAGGAGCTGTAGCTTTAAATAAGCTGGCAGCTTTTTCTTTTAATTCCTGAGGGAAGTCTTTAATAGTGAAATTGATACCTACTCCAATAATGATATCTGTGACTAAGCCAGTTTCTACAGAGGTCATTGCTTCAGTGAGAATTCCTCCAATTTTATGATTGTTTAGGTAGATATCATTGACCCATTTTATGTCGACATCTATTAAAGTTAGGTTCTTAATGGCTTTGTAGACAGCTCCAGCTACAAGTAGTGTGTAGGACGGTAATTTGTCATAGGGAAGATTTGGTTTAAGATGGAGGGTCATATAAATGCCACCTTGAGGAGAGTAGAAGGAGCGTTGAAAACGGCCACGCCCTGCTATTTGATAGGAAGCTAGATAGAGGGTGTTTGCTTCATAGCCTAAATCAATTGCTTCTTTTGCATCTAGTTGTGTTGATTTTGTTTCGGGTTTAAAACTGATTTTAATTGGAAGATTTTCTTCTAGAATCTCTGGAAGAATAAGGTCACCATTCATCAGTTTATATCCTCTATTTTTGATACTATCAATTTCAATCCCTTCTTGTTCTAGTCGCTTGATAGCTTTCCAAATTGATGTTCGGCTTAGGGATAGTTTTTCTGCGATTTTTTCTCCGCTGATATAGTCGGTTTCTTTAGATAGGATTTGGTAGACAGCTTGGTAGGATTTCATAATGTTGCCTTTCTCACTAGTTGGTATTGAGAGTATTCTTTTCTTGTATGACTTGGAGTCTGATTAAAGTATTGTTTATAAGCTTTCGAAAAATGTAGTGGATCTGAAAAACCTACCGAGTATGCAATTACCTTGATGGATTCTTGGGTATTTTCGAGAAGTTGTTTAGCTCGGTGCATTCGAACGTAGAGTAGGTATTCTTTGGGTGATAAGGTATTAAATTCTTTGAATACGCTTGATAAGTAGCTTCTGTGAACGGATAGTTCTTTTGTTAAATCTTGAATTGTAAGTGATTGAGGATAGTGGCTATCAATTAATCGTTTGCATTCAAGATAGAGTTGGTAGGTTGATGAAATATTCTTTTTTCTGATTGGGAGCAATAGTTCCCAGATGAAACATCAGTTCATGGAGTTGTCCCATGATATGGAGTTGAGCTAATTCATTGGATTTTGTAATCTGAGCGAAGCGAACAATGTCTGAGATGAGTTTTGCAGTAGTCTGGGTATGACAAGTTTCAGATTGGATGAGATAGGATTGATCAGAAATTTGAGAAAGGGCAAAAAAAATCAGGAGCTTTCCCTCCAGTGATTCCTAACCAGTAGTAGGCCCAAGGTTCTTTACTATCTGCTTGATATAGTCATTTAGTTTTAAAAAGCGTTCCAAACATTCA
>NZ_VMLM01000083.1:10596-14360 GCF_013276695.1 Streptococcus sp. 4155 | reverse complement strand
TGGTCGACAAATCACAATTTGCTTGTGAGATAGCTATAAAAGTGTGGAGAAATAGCTTGAAATTTAGTATAATATAGCTAAACTATTTGTTTAAAGTGAGAAAAAAATGGGAAATTTTAGCTTTCTTTTAAAAAATGACGAATATGAATCTTTTTCAAAACCTTGCATTGAAGCTGAGAATATGATTGCTACATCAACTGTGGCTACTGCCTTTATGGCGCGTCGTGCTTTAGAGCAGGCTGTCCATTGGATATATAGTCACGATTCATATTTAGAAGCTCCCTATCGTGCTACTCTATCTTCTTTAGTATGGGATGATGATTTTAGGGATATCGTAGATTCTGAACTCCACAAGCAGATAGTTCTGTTGATTCGGTGGGGAAACCATGCTGCTCATGGTGGTGAAATTAAGGAACGAGAAGCTATTTTAGCTTTGCATCATTTGTATCAGTTTGTTAATTTTATCGATTATTGTTACAGCAATGAGTTTGTGGAGCGTTATTTTGATGAGAAGTGCTTACCACTTTCAGCAAACATCAAATACCGAGAAACTCCACAATCTATGATAAAGTTACAAGACAGTTTACCAGAACTGCCTGATTTTCATGAACAGATGGCTGCTCAGTCCGTAGAAGTTCAAGAGACTTATACTGAAAAACGTGAGACTGCAGCGCAACGGCAAGATGTGCCTTTCCATATTGATCAATTATCTGAGGCAGAGACAAGAAAGCTCTTTATTGATATTGATCTCCGTCTAGCAGGATGGATATTTGAAGAAAACTGTCGTGTTGAGATAGCTGTTGATGGTCTGAAGCACGGTTCAGGAATTGGTTACTGTGACTATGTACTTTATGGTAAAAATGGGAAAATTTTAGCGATTGTGGAGGCTAAAAAAGCCTCTGTCAATCCAGAAGTAGGGGAAGTACAGGTCAAAGAATATGCTGAAGCTCTGGAGAAACATATCGGCTATCAGCCAATTTGCTTTATTACAAATGGGTTGAAGCACTATATACTTGATGGTCCGAACCGCCGCCAGATTGCAGGCTTTTACTCTCAAGAAGAATTGCAATTAGTGATGGATAGACGTCATCTTCAAAAACCACTTGAGGATATTTCTAGTAAAATTAGAGACGATATTTCCGGGCGTCACTACCAAAAACATGCGATTGCAAGCGTTTGTGAAGCTTTCTCTAATCATCGTAGACAGGCACTTTTGGTTATGGCAACTGGGGCTGGGAAAACTCGTACAGCAGTTTCTCTAGTTGATACCTTATCACGTCATAACTGGGTAAAAAACGTTCTCTTCTTAGCCGATAGAACTTCCTTGGTTAAGCAAGCCTATGATTCGTTTAGAAAATTACTCCCAGATCTTTCCGTTTGTAACTTCTTAGAAGATAAAGAAGGAGCTCAATCAAGTCGCATGGTCTTTTCAACTTATCCGACCATGATTGGAGCGATTAGTGGTCAAGAAGAAGTAAATCAACGCCCTTTCACTGTTGGGCATTTTGACCTTATCATAATTGACGAGTCTCACCGTTCTATTTATCAGAAATACAAGTCCATTTTTGATTATTTTGATGCAAGGATTGTAGGCTTAACAGCTACTCCGCGTCAAGATTTAGATAAAAATACCTATGGATTCTTTAATTTGGAGAATGGGGTTCCAACATATGCATATGATTTGGAAGAGGCTGTTAAAGACGGATATTTAGTAGCCTATCATTCTATCGAAACCAAACTGAAACTACCTACGGATGGTCTACATTATGATGATTTGTCTGAAGAAGAAAAGGAACATTTTAATAGCAAATTTGAAGACGATAGCTGTGAAAAAGATATTGATGGGAGTGTATTTAATTCCTTTATTTTCAATAAAAGTACAGTAGAAATTGTTTTAAATGAACTCATGACAAGAGGAATTCAGACAGCCTCGGGTGATGAAATTGGTAAAACTATTATTTTTGCTAAAAATCATGATCATGCGGAATATATCAGAGGTATTTTTAACAACCGCTATCCTGAAAAAGGGAGCGACTATGCTCAGGTAATTGATTATAGTATTAAGCATTATCAGACCTTGATTGATGATTTTAAAATTAAGGAGAAGTATCCTCAAATTGCGATTTCTGTCGATATGTTAGATACAGGTATTGATGTACCAGAGGTTGTGAATTTAGTCTTCTTCAAGAAAGTACGCTCTAAAACTAAGTTTTGGCAGATGATTGGTCGAGGAACCCGTCTATGTAAAGATTTATTTGGACCTGAGCAGGATAAGGAAAACTTTTTGGTATTTGATTATGGGGACAATTTTGATTATTTTCGTGCAGATCCAAGAGATGGAGAGGGTCGTCACATTGTTTCGTTGACTCAGCGTTTATTTAATATCAAAGTGGACTTGATTCGAGAACTTCAGGGACTCCAATACCAAGAAGATCAGTTTGCGAGAGCATACCGTCAGGAGCTTGTTTCAGAACTTCAAGGTCGTATAGAGAGCTTAAATGAGTTAGACTTCAGGGTTCGTATGGTTTTAGATACAGTTTATAGCTATAGGAAATTGGAAAGTTGGCAGAATCTAACTGCTGTTACAAGTGAAACTATTCAAAAAAATCTCTCTCCGCTTTTATTTGATGAAGATAAAGAAGATGAGATGGCGAGGAGATTTGATTTGTGCTTACTTCATATTCAGTTGGGGCAACTGACAGCTAAATCTTCCACTGTTCATATTTCCCAAGTGATGAAGACGGCTAGAGCTCTTTCTGCTATTGGCAATATCCCGCAGGTTTTTGAGCAGGCTGAAATTATCAGGAAAGTACAGGAGCCTGAATTTTGGAAAGAAGTTAGCTTGTCTGATTTGGAAAAAATTCGTCTTGCTATTCGATATTTATTACAGTTTTTGGATAAGACAGACCGTAAACCCTACTATGTTAACTTTGAAGATCGTATACTCTCCACTGTTCACGAGACCACAGCATTTTTGCAGGTCAACGATCTTCGATCTTATAATGAAAAAGTTGAGCATTATTTGAAAACTCATCTGGATGAAGAGTCCATTTCTAAGCTATACCATAATAAAAAGTTGACATCTGATGATATGCTTGCACTTGAAAAATTGCTCTGGGAAAAATTAGGTAGCAAATCAGACTACCAACATCATTATGAAAATAAGGCAATTCCGAGATTGGTGCGTGAGATTATTGGCTTAGATAGAGAGTCTGCCAATCGTATTTTTTCTAAATTTTTGTCGGATGAGAATCTTAATGCCAGGCAGATTTCATTTGTGAAATTGATTGTAGACTACATTGTAGAAAATGGTTTTTTAGAGATGAAAGTGTTAACGCAAGAGCCGTTTAAATCTCATGGATCTGTTCAACTACTCTTTCAACACCAACTACCAGTACTTCGTAATATTGTTCAAACCATTGAGCTCATCAATAATCGAGCTGGAGAAGCGGCTTAAATTCTAAAGTGATTGCCATACTGAGACTCATTTAAAATTAAAAAGAGTAGAAATTTATGTCATATATGAGAAGTTTTATTAGGAAGAATGTCATCGTTTTCCTAGAATACAGTATCAGTTGTTAAGTGGCTGATAAATTTCAAAGTAGATACTTGTACCACGATGTTTGTTGATCGAGTTATTATAAAAGAGCTACTTTGATTTTAAAGAAATAGAAAACAAAAAGCCGAGCAAGAATTCAATTGCAGGAGAAAATGAAGGAATACTCAGTGAAAATCAAAGAGCAAACTAGCCGCAGGCTGCTCAA
>NZ_VMLM01000083.1:0-10583 GCF_013276695.1 Streptococcus sp. 4155 | reverse complement strand
CATACCTACGGCAAGGCGATGTTAATGCGGATTGAAGAGATTTTTGAAGAGTATAAATCTTCCTAGGATAAAGCAAAACGCATAATATCAAGGGTTTTAAACACTTGATATTATGCGTTTTCTGATGTTAAAGACTTTCTACCAGGTTTTTTGAAGCATAATTGTTAGTTGTAGTCATTTATTATTCTTCAAAGAAAAATGGTGGGGCGAATTTTTTCAGTTCTTCAAAGCACTTTTGAGCAGCATCTGCATCTTCACAGATGATAAGACAGACATCATCACCACAAAGGGTAGCGATAGCGTCAGGGAAGCTCAAAGCATCAATGATAGAACCAAAGGATTGAGCCAGTCCAGGAAGGGTTTTTAGTAGGACTTGGTGTTGAACTGGGCGCATCAAGACAAGGGCGTCTTCCATGTAGAGTTCGAGACGTTTTTCCCATTTTGAGATGGAACCATTGTTAAGAACATAATAAGCGCTATCTTCTTCGCGGACTTTTGATAGGTTCATATTTTTGATGTCGCGTGAGAGGGTTGCCTGGGTCACTTGAATGTCGTTCTCAGCAAGAAGGGACTGCAATTCAGCCTGTGTATGAATCTTGTTTTTTGCGACAAGAGCGCGTATGAGTTGGTGGCGGTGTTCTGATTTATTCATAATAATGTAACTCCTTTTAGCAAGGTATGGTAAGCGTGGACTGAGCGAGGTCGACAGTCAAGTAGTAGTCGGTATTGTCACGGATGGTGATTTCAAAGTCAGTCGTATAGAGGACTAAACGAAGAGTATCTCCTTCTTTTAGATTGTAAATAGTTGGTTGCAGTTCAAATTGCACATCCATCCATTCATCTGCAGTAATATCCTCTACTAACAGTAAATCATTTCTATTTTGTAAATTAAGGTAACCTTTTGTCACGACTCGTTGTGCATCTGGTCTAAATGGCAGTTCACAGAGATTTTCCAGCATATGATAGCGACCGTTGTCAATGGTTCTAGCACTTAAAACAGCTGGATAAGGCTGTAAGTATTTCTTTTGACCAAGTTCCAGTAATTGAGCAGATAAAAGCCCCTTGTTTGTGCTGGATTTGATATGAAGATTGAGCTGAGCGCGACCGTTTAAATGAATGTCCT
Organism: Streptococcus sp. 4155; assembly: GCF_013276695.1. NCBI lineage: Bacteria > Bacillati > Bacillota > Bacilli > Lactobacillales > Streptococcaceae > Streptococcus > Streptococcus sp. 4155. The sequence goes on along the minus strand of NZ_VMLM01000083.1, from coordinate 9,460 downwards.
TGGTCACAGGAAGGTCAATAGTAATCTGATTAGCTTTCCCTTGATAGAGTTCTGTATTGAAGGTTTGGTAGGTCTTACCATAGCGCTCAAAATCCTTATCTGAGTACTGGTTTTGAATAGCTTGCTCTTCTTGACCAAGTGAGAAGGTTTCACAGTTTTCTTGCCCACCGAAGTTATCAAGAGATAACCAAGTCTGAGGAGCAGTATTGTCCTGCCAGATAACGGTCGGAAGTTGAAAATCTGTATCTTGTCCCAGTAATTTCTTTGTCAACAAAGCATTCATGGACTCACGGAAATCAATGGACTGCCAGTTGTTCATATACACATGGGCGCCATTATGGAAAAAGAAATACTTATTTATATTAGTAGGAAGAGCATGGAACATCTGGTAAACATGAAGTGGTTTGACATTCCAATCCTGAGAACCATGGGTAAAGACAACCTCTGCCTTTACTTTATGGGCATTGAGCAGATAGTTGCGGTCATGCCAAAACTGGTTATAGTCGCCAGTCTTGCGATCCAGTTGCTCTTTCACTTTTTCTAAGTCAGCTTGGTGAGCTTCATTGCCACGGATATAGTCGCCAGCCAAGAGATTACGAGAGTAGGTTAGTTCAGCAAGGGAGTCAAAGTCCTCACCTGGATAGCCACCTGGGCTAGTCACCAGACCGTTTTCTCGGTAGTAGTTGTACCATGAAGAAATTCCAGCCTCAGCAATGATTACTTCTAAACCATCAACACCTGTAGTGGCAAGGCCGTTTGACATGGTACCTAGATAGGAAAGTCCAGTTGTAGCTACTTTTCCGTTTGACCAGTCAGCTTTGACTTGACGCTGGCGCGTATAATCGGTAAAGGCACGGCAACGGCCATTAAGCCAATCAATGACATTTTTATAAGCCTCGATTTGCTGGTAGTCGCCATTAGTCATGAAACCAGTAGAGTCTCTGGTACCAACACCTGAAACATAGAGATTGGCAAAACCTCGTGGAAGGAAGTAGTCGTTGAGTGTATAGCTAGAGTTGATGTGAGTTAGCTTTTCCTCAGCTTCAGCCACAAGCTCAGCTTGGCCTTGAGATTGGACGAGATTGAGTTGAGGTTCTTCTAGCTCAATCTTGTGAGCAGATTTGACATCAAGCTCACCCTCCATCTTGTAGAGAGCCTTGTCGCTAGCCTTGTCATTTGTTCCCTGATGATAGGGACTGGCTGTCATGATAGCAGGGATTTGTCCCTCATAACGAGGACGAATAATGCTGACCTTGACTAAGTCTGGAAGTCCTTTTTGGTCAGTATCGACACGAGACTCAACGTAAACGACTTCACGAATGACATCATGACTGGAAAAGGTAGCCAAACTCTTGCCGTTAAAGTAGTGGTAGTCATTATCCTCAGGGATAAGACCGTCGCTTACCAGTTGATCAATCAGGGTATTCCCCTTTTTGGTGCGAGTATTGAGTAACTGATAGAGATTTTCAATCAAGTCACCGTATACAATAGGAAATCCAGTCTCTTTACGAAAAACGTCACTGTCTTCGAAGTCAATCAAATAAGAAAAGCCCAAAAGTTGAAAGGCGACAGTATAAAAAATAGCTGCTGTCAAGTCTTTGTCAGATTTGAAAAAAGTTAATATGTTAGTTTCTTTATCTATAGCTAAGCAGGAGAGTGGATAGTCGGTGTTCTCATAAGTGAAAAAAAAGCGACGTAAAAAAGTTTCCAGTAATTCCTTGGGATTGGCTGTGTTTTGTAAATTAAAGCCACATTTTTTTAGTTCAGATAAGATATTTTCTTTTGGAAAAGTGACATAACTATATTGATTAAAACGCATAGAACCTCCATATAGAATGATAGTTAAGGTTATTATATCAAAAAAAAAGCAGAAAGGGAATTGTTAACTGTAAAAGGAAATAATCCAATAAAAATGAATAAAGTGCTAAATTCAATATAGAGAACAGTGTAATAATAGACGTAATAGGTATAATATAAAAATTCTAGGAGATTTATATGATATGTTTTCTATTTTTTATATATAATATAGTATAAATATAAAAACGATGGCAAAAATACAAATGAATAGAAAGTAAATTAGTAAGCTGATGAAATTTTTCTCAAGAGAAGCCTTTTATAGGTGAAAATGGTATAATATAGTGAGAAGGATAGAGGAGAAGTGTAAATTGATCGCACAACTAGATACAAAAACAGTCCATAGTTTTATGGAAAGCGTCATTTCGATTGAAAAGTATGTGAGAGCAGCTAAAGAATTCGGCTACACTCATCTGGCTATAATGGATATTGACAATCTTTATGGTGCTTTTGACTTTCTAGAGGTTACAAAAAAATATGGCATTCATCCTTTATTAGGGCTTGAAATGACTGTGTTTGTGGATGCTCAGGAAGTGAATCTGCGCTTTTTAGCTTTATCTAGTGTGGGCTATCAGCAGTTGATGAAGCTTTCGACAGCCAAGATGCAGGGGGAGAAAAATTGGTCGGTTTTATCTCAGTACTTAAATGATATTGCGGTAATTGTGCCTTATTTTGATGGACTGGAGTCGTTAGAACTAGGCTGTGATTACTATATAGGGGTTTATCCGGAAACACCAGCAAGCGAATTTTATCATCCAATCTTGCCCCTCTATCGGGTCAATGCTTTTGAAAGCAGGGATAGAGAAGTTCTTCAAGTTTTAACAGCGATTAAAGAAAACCTACCGCTTAGAGAAGTTCCCTTGCGCTCACGACAAGATGTCCTTATATCAGCAAGTTCTTTAGAGAAATTATTCCTAGAACGATTTCCACAAGCCTTAGACAATTTAGAAAAGCTGATTTCAGGCATTTCTTACGACTTGGATACGAGTCTGAAACTGCCTCGTTTTAACCCAGCTAGACCAGCAGTAGAAGAGTTGAGAGAACGCGCTGAGCTTGGGCTTGCTCAGAAGGGATTGACTAGTAAAGAATATCAAGACCGTCTAGACCAAGAATTGGCTGTTATTCATGATATGGGATTTGATGATTATTTCTTGGTTGTTTGGGATTTGTTGCGTTTTGGACGACTGAATGGCTACTATATGGGAATGGGAAGGGGTTCTGCAGTTGGTAGCTTGGTTTCTTATGCCTTAGATATTACAGGGATTGACCCAGTAGAGAAAAATCTGATTTTTGAACGCTTTCTCAATCGTGAACGCTATACCATGCCTGATATTGATATTGATATCCCAGATATTTATCGTCCAGATTTTATCAGATATGTTGGTAATAAATATGGCAGTAAACATGCGGCACAAATCGTTACTTTTTCTACCTTTGGTGCCAAGCAAGCTCTGCGTGATGTCTTGAAACGCTTTGGTGTTCCAGAGTATGAATTATCCGCAATTACCAAGAAAATCAGTTTCCGTGATAATCTCAAGTCAGCCTATGAGGGCAATCTCCAGTTTCGTCAGCAAATTAATAGTAAGTTAGAATACCAAAAAGCCTTTGAAATTGCCTGCAAGATTGAGGGGTATCCAAGACAAACCTCTGTCCATGCAGCTGGTGTTGTGATTAGCGACCAAGATTTGACCAATTACATTCCTCTAAAGCATGGTGATGAAATTCCACTGACTCAGTATGATGCTCATGGAGTTGAGGCTAGCGGTCTTTTGAAGATGGATTTTCTGGGACTACGAAATTTGACCTTTGTCCAGAAGATGCAAGAATTACTTGCAGAAACAGAAGGTGTTAAGATAGTTATCAACGAGATTGATTTGGAAGACAAAGAAACGTTAGCTTTATTTGCTTCTGGCAATACAAAAGGTATCTTTCAATTTGAACAACCTGGTGCCATTCGTCTGCTTAAGCGTGTGCAACCAGTCTGTTTTGAAGATGTCGTAGCGACTACTTCTCTAAATAGACCAGGTGCTAGTGATTATATCAATAATTTTGTGGCAAGAAAACATGGGCAGGAAGAAGTGACTGTTCTGGATCCAGTACTGGAGGATATTTTGGCTCCAACCTATGGTATCATGCTCTATCAGGAGCAGGTTATGCAGGTAGCTCAGCGGTTTGCTGGATTTAGTCTTGGGAAGGCCGATATTTTGCGTCGAGCTATGGGGAAAAAGGATGCTTCTGCCATGCATGAGATGAGAGCTTCCTTTATTCAAGGCTCCTTAGAAGCTGGTCATACTGTGGAAAAAGCAGAGCAGGTCTTTGATGTCATGGAGAAGTTTGCAGGTTATGGTTTTAACAGGTCACATGCCTATGCTTACTCAGCTTTGGCCTTCCAGTTGGCTTATTTCAAAACGCATTATCCAGCCATTTTTTATCAGGTCATGTTGAATTCTGCCAACAGTGATTACTTAATAGATGCACTTGAAGCAGGCTTTGAAGTGGCTCCTCTGTCCATCAACACCATTCCCTATCACGATAAAATTGCCAACAAGTCCATCTATCTAGGATTGAAATCGATTAAGGGAGTCAGTAATGATTTAGCTCTCTGGATTATTGAAAATAGACCCTATTCTAACATTGAAGATTTTATAGCTAAATTACCTGAGAATTATCTGAAACTACCTCTGCTAGAACCTTTGGTAAAAGTTGGTCTTTTTGATTTATTTGAAAAAAATCGTCAAAAAGTATTTAATAACTTAGCCAATCTATTTGAATTTGTGAAAGAGTTGGGAAGTTTATTTGGAGATACTATTTATAGTTGGCAGGAATCGGAGGATTGGACGGAACAAGAAAAATTCTATATGGAACAAGAGCTTTTAGGGATAGGTGTCAGCAAACATCCACTACAAACTATCGCAAGTAAAGCTATTTACCCAATTACCCCAATCGGAAATTTGTCAGAAAATAGCTATGCTATTATTTTGGTTGAAGTTCAGAAAATAAAAGTGATTCGTACCAAAAAGGGTGAAAATATGGCCTTCTTACAGGTAGATGATAGTAAGAAAAAATTGGACGTCACTCTCTTTTCAGACTTATATCGTCAGGTTGGACAGGAAATAAAAGAGGGAGCCTTCTACTATATAAAAGGAAAAATACAATCACGTGATGGCCGTCTGCAAATGATTGCACAAGAAATAAGAGAAGCAGTTGCTGAACGCTTTTGGATACAGGTGAAAAATCATGAATCGGATCAAGAAATTTCACGTATTTTAGAACAATTTAAAGGCTCAATCCCAGTCATCATCCGGTATGAGGAGGAACAGAAAACCATCGTTTCTCCCCATTATTTTGTAGTTAAATCTGATGAATTAGAGGAGAAATTGAATGAAATCGTTATGAAAACGATTTATCGCTAAAAATACGGAAAATAGAAGAATTTTAAAATCAAATGTGGTATAATCAAGAAGACTGTTAAAAGAAAAAGGAGCATAAACCAATATGAAACGTATTGCTGTTTTGACTAGTGGTGGAGACGCCCCTGGTATGAACGCTGCTATCCGTGCAGTTGTTCGTCAAGCAATTTCAGAAGGAATGGAAGTGTTTGGTATCTATGACGGATATGCTGGTATGGTTGCCGGTGAAATTCATCCCCTAGATGCAGCTTCAGTAGGAGACATCATTTCTCGTGGTGGTACTTTCCTTCACTCAGCTCGTTACCCAGAGTTCGCTCAACTTGAAGGGCAACTAAAAGGGATTGAGCAATTGAAAAAACACGGCATTGAAGGTGTAGTTGTTATCGGTGGAGACGGTTCTTACCACGGCGCTATGCGTTTGACTGAGCATGGTTTCCCTGCTATCGGTCTTCCAGGTACAATCGATAACGATATCGTTGGTACTGACTTTACAATCGGTTTTGACACAGCGGTTACAACTGCTATGGATGCTATTGATAAGATTCGTGATACATCATCAAGTCACCGTCGTACTTTTGTTATTGAAGTTATGGGACGTAACGCTGGTGATATCGCTCTTTGGGCTGGTATTGCAACTGGTGCAGATGAAATCATCATTCCTGAGGAAGGATTCAAGATTGAAGACATCGTAGAAAGCATTAAATGTGGTTATGAGTGTGGTAAAAAACACAATATCATCGTCTTAGCTGAAGGTGTGATGTCAGCAGCTGAATTTGGTCAAAAACTTAAAGAAGCTGGAGATACAAGCGACCTTCGTGTGACAGAACTTGGACATATTCAACGTGGTGGTTCTCCAACTGCGCGTGACCGTGTATTGGCGTCACGTATGGGTGCCCATGCTGTTAAACTTCTTAAAGAAGGTATTGGTGGTGTTGCGGTTGGTATCCGTAACGAGAAAATGGTTGAAAACCCAATTCTTGGAACGGCAGAAGAAGGAGCATTGTTTAGCCTTACTGCAGAAGGTAAGATTGTAGTTAACAACCCACACAAAGCCGATATTGAGCTATCTAGCTTGAATAAGAGCTTGTCATAATTTACAATTTAGTTAATAAGACCAAAAAGGTCATATCTATAAAGGAGTCACAAAAATCATGAACAAACGTGTAAAAATCGTTGCAACTTTGGGTCCTGCGGTAGAAATCCGTGGTGGTAAAAAATTCGGTGAGGACGGATACTGGGGTGAAAAACTTGATGTTGAAGCTTCAGCTAAAAACATTGCTCAATTGATTGAAGCTGGTGCTAACACATTCCGTTTCAACTTCTCACACGGTGACCACCAAGAACAAGGTGAGCGTATGGCAACTGTTAAACTTGCTGAAAAACTTGCAGGTAAAAAAGTTGGTTTCCTTCTTGATACAAAAGGACCAGAAATCCGTACAGAATTGTTCGAAGGTGAAGCTAAAGAGTATTCATACAAAACTGGTGAGAAAATCCGTGTTGCAACTAAACAAGGAATCAAATCAACTCGTGAAGTGATTGCATTGAACGTTGCTGGTGCTCTGGATATCTATGATGATGTTGAAGTTGGTCGTCAAGTGTTGGTTGACGACGGTAAACTTGGTCTTCGTGTGGTTGCTAAAGATGACGCAACTCGTGAATTTGAAGTGGAAGTTGAAAACGATGGTATCATCGCTAAACAAAAAGGTGTGAATATTCCTAACACTAAAATTCCTTTCCCAGCCCTTGCTGAACGTGATAACGACGATATCCGCTTTGGTCTTGAACAAGGTATCAACTTTATTGCGATTTCATTCGTACGTACTGCAAAAGACGTGAACGAAGTTCGTGCAATCTGTGAAGAAACTGGAAACGGGCATGTTCAATTGTTCGCTAAAATCGAAAATCAACAAGGTATCGATAACTTGGATGAAATCATCGAAGCAGCTGATGGTATCATGATCGCTCGTGGTGATATGGGTATCGAAGTACCATTCGAAATGGTTCCAGTTTACCAAAAAATGATTATCAAGAAAGTCAATGCTGCAGGTAAAGTTGTTATCACTGCAACAAACATGCTTGAAACAATGACTGAAAAACCACGTGCAACTCGTTCAGAAGTATCAGACGTATTCAACGCTGTTATCGACGGAACTGACGCTACAATGCTGTCAGGCGAGTCTGCAAACGGTAAATACCCACTCGAGTCAGTAACTACAATGGCTACAATAGACAAGAACGCTCAAACTCTTCTTAATGAATACGGACGTTTGGATTCAGATTCATTTGAACGTAACTCTAAGACAGAAGTAATGGCTTCAGCTGTTAAAGATGCTACTAACTCAATGGATATCAAATTGGTTGTAACTCTTACTAAGACAGGTCATACTGCACGTTTGATTTCTAAATACCGTCCAAATGCTGACATCTTAGCATTGACATTTGATGAATTGACAGAACGTGGATTGATGTTGAACTGGGGTGTTATCCCAATGTTGACAGATGCTCCATCTTCAACTGACGATATGTTCGAAATCGCTGAACGTAAAGCGGTAGAAGCAGGTCTCGTTGAGTCAGGCGATGATATCGTTATCGTTGCTGGTGTACCAGTAGGAGAAGCTGTTCGTACAAATACAATGCGTATCCGCACAGTACGTTAAGAAAAATATAAAAACCTATCATATCCAGCTTTAGAGCTTGTGTGATAGGCTTTTTTGGGCTCTTTGTCAACTGTAGTGGGTTGAAGTCAGCTAAGCTCGAGAAAGGACAAATTTTGTCCTTTCTTTTTTGATATTCAGAACGATAAAAATCCGTTTTTTGAAGTTTTCAAAGTTTCGAAAACCAAAGGCATTGCGCTTGATAAGTTTGATGAGATTATTGGTCGCTTCCAGTTTGGCGTTAGAATAGTGTAGTTGAAGGGCGTTGACAATCTTTTCTTTATCCTTGAGGAAGGTTTTAAAAACAGTCTGAAAAAGAGGATGAACCTGCTTTAGATTGTCCTCAATGAGTCCGAAAAATTTGTCAGGCTCTTTATTCTGGAAGTGAAAAAGTAAGAGCCGATAGAGATTATAGTGGTGTTTCAAGTCTTCTGAATAGCTCAAAAGCTTGTCAAGAATCTCTTTATTGGTCAAGTGAATACGAAAAGTAGGGCGATAAAAACGTTTATCACTCAATTTACGACTATCCTGTTGAATGAGCTTCCAGTAGCGCTTGATAGCCTTGTATTCATGAGATTTTCTATCGAATTGGTTCATGATTTGGACACGCACACGACTCATAGCACGGCTAAGATGTTGTACAATATGAAAGCGATCTAGAACGATTTTAGCATTCGGGAGTGAAACAGTCTGGGAGACTGTTTCAGCCTGAGCCTAGAAATTTGAAAGCGAATCTGTTTAGCTAAGTCATAATAAGGACTAAACATATCCATAGTAATAATTTTCACTCGACATCGGACGACCCTATCATATTTAAGAAAGTGATCTCGAATGACGGCTTATGTTCTACCTTCAAGAACAGTGATGATATTGAGCTTATCAAAATCTTGCGCAATGAAACTCATCTCCATCTCCCGATTGAAACAGTCACTCCCTGGACTGTTTCAACGTCCCAAGACATAATCTCAGGCAGATGTTTAAAATTACACTCAAAGTGGAAGTCATTGAGCTTTCGAATGACAGTTGAAGTTGAAATGGCCAGCTGATGAGCAATATCGGTCATAGAAGTCTTTTCAATCAACTTTTGCGCAATTTTTTGGTTGATAATACGAGGAATTTGGTGATTTTTCTTGACGATAGAAGTTTCAGCGACCATCATTTTTGAACAGTGATAGCACTTGAATCGACGCTTTCTAAGGAGAATTCTAGTAGGCATACCAGTCGTTTCGAGGTAAGGAATTTTCGACGGTTTTTGAAAGTCATATTTCTTCATTTGACTTCCGCACTCAGGGCAAGATGGGGCGTCGTAGTCCAGTTTGGCGATGATTTCCTTGTATGTATCCTTATTAATGATATCCATAGGGGATTTACCCACTACAAATATTATAGAGCCCAAAAAGGTGGCTATGTCACCTTTTTGTGTCAGTGTAGGTATTTGTGACGCGGTGGTGGGGCATCAATGGAGCTTCTTGAAGGTAATACTCTTCGAAAATCTCTTCAAACCACGTCAGCGTCGCCTTACCGTAGGTATGGTTACTGACT
>NZ_VMLM01000082.1:7404-21937 GCF_013276695.1 Streptococcus sp. 4155 | reverse complement strand
CATCTACAACCTCAAAACGGTGTTTTGATCTGACTTCGTCAGTTCTATCTGCCACCTCAAAACGGTGTTTTGATCTGACTTCGTCAGTTCTATCTGCCACCTCAAAACGGTGTTTTGATCTGACTTCGTCAGTTCTATCTGCAACCTCAAAGCGGTGTTTTGAGCTGACTTCGTCAGTTCTATCTACAACCTCAAAGCAGTGCTTTGAGCAACCTGCGGCTAGCTTCTTAGTTTGCCCTTTGATTTTCATTGAGTATAAAATTGCAGATAAAACGATAACAATCATAGGACTCAGCAGAGTCAATGTAGGTCGAAGAATAGCCCCCCTAATCGCTTATTTTATAGAGGAATAAAAACTGCACAATTTGATTGGAGAATTCAAACCAATTTCTAACAATGTTTTAGAAACAAGGGTCTATTATTTCAACTGCAACCTACTATAGCCCATTGAAGCTGGAATAGCCCACTGAGACTTCTAAACCACTGCTGGAGAGGAGTTTGTTTAGAGTTTCTTTCATTTCCCTAAAAAATCAAAAAGAGAGAACCAGTCTGATCCTCTCTTACTTATAGATGGTGCTCACTCAAATGTTAAAGGAGCTATTTCTTAGAGATAAAGGAATTTGAATACAGCTACTGCCGCAATTGCTGCTGCGATAGGTACTACTACTGGTACCCAAGAATACCACCATTTTGAATCGCCTTTATGCTCACCAAGAACTGATTTTGGAAGGAAAGCATGAAGGAGACGTGGTCCCAAGTCACGGGCTGGGTTCAAGGCAGGTCCTGTAGGTCCTCCAAGTGATGTTACCAAAGCCATAACGAGGAATCCAAGTGCCAAGTGAGCCACAGAAAGTCCTGAAGCAGTGTGTGGAGCCACCTGTGCTTTAATAGCCAAGTCAGAAAAATCAACTGTTTGTCCTGCTTGTATTGCCGTTTGTTTCATGTATTGAAGCACTTCAGCACCAAAGAAGTTTTTAGTCAAACCAAGAGCTGCAAAGAACAAAACAAATGAACCAACAAACTCATTAATCAAACCATTGACAGTTGCTGCATAGCGACTTTCTTTTGTACCATGGTCAATACTTGAAATAGTTGAGAAAGTTCCCAAGATGTTATTTGGGTTTTCAGTTTTCAAATAGAATGGACGGTATGTTGCCACAACTAAGGCTTGACCAAAGATAGCCCCCAAGACTTGCGCGATAATGTAAGGTACCACTTGTGCCCAAGGGAAAAGACCGCTAACTGCAAGCCCTAGAGTAAAAGCAGGGTTGATGTGGTTCCCAGATACGTTACCAAACATCAAGGCTGGGATCATAACCCCCATACCATAACCAACAGCGATGACGATCCAGCCACTTTGGTGACCTTTCGTACCTTTAAGTTCAACGTTGGCAACTGCACCATTCCCAAGAATGATCAAAATGGCAGTTCCCAAAAATTCAGTGGCATACTTTAGTGCCCATGTGAAATCCATTTGCTAGATTCTCCTTAAAATTTTTTAGACATTCCTTATTTTATCAATTTTTACCCTATTTAGCAACTAGTTTCTGGAAATATTTTTAAAAAAATAGGATTCAGAGTTTCCCAGTCTAATGAACTTGTAAGCGTTTTTAATCTTCTCGAAAGACCTCGTTCTCAAAACCAGGAAAAAGCCCACATCTGTGAGCTTTTCCTTGTTCCTAGATTCTAAAATCTATTATTTTTCATCTTCTTTTTTCTTGAAGAATCCTAATCCTAGACCAGCTAATAAGGTCATGATACCAGCGCTAGCCAAGGTAGCATTCGCTTCTGTACCTGTGTTTGGCAATTCCTCTCTTTTATTTGTCTCAGAAGTCGGAACTTCTGGGTCTGGACTCACTGGAATTTCAGTTTTTGGAGTACCTGGTTCTGGAGTTAGCTCTGGTATTGGAGTCTCTTGATTTGGTAGTTCTGGGTTTGGTGTCGGAACACTTGGATGCTCTGGATTTGGTTGTGGGTTTGGTTTGTCTGGAGTCGGTTCACCTGGAGCACCTGGTTCCTGAGGACTTGGAATTTCTGGAATTGGTTTTTCTGGTCTTGATAAACGGTCATACCTTACCAAAATAGTCGTACCTTTTGAATCTGCTGTTACTTCTGCATTCGATACTTTTGGTAAATCTGGTTTACCATAATTTTCAATTTCTGGCGATACGACTTCGTCCCAGTTGCCTGTTGTCCATTCACCTTCTGTCACGACTTTCGTCACTTTATTACGCTTGTTGGTTCTTGTTAATTCAACTGTTTGCGTAACTGGGCTACCTACTTCTGTTGTTTCATCAGTCGCATCTACATACTTGATGGTACGGGTAACAGTTTTGCTTTCTTTAATATCTTCTGTAGCTTGCGGATATTTCACTACTTCGGTTGTATCTGTAGTTGTTGATGTTACAGTTGCTTCTGCTACAGTTGCCTTATCTGGGGCGTCATAGTTGGTTACAGTTGGAGAGTCTTGAGAACCCCATGTACCTGTTGACCAGTCTCCTGCTGTTACTTTACCTGTCACTTTATTACGCTTGTTAGTTCTTGTTAGTTCAACTGTTTGCGTAACTGGGCTAGCTACTTCTGTCGTTTCATCAGTCGCATCTACATACTTGATGGTACGGGTAACAGTTTTGCTTTCTGTAACATCTTCTGTAGCTTGCGGGTATTTCACAACGACTGTCTCATCTGTGCTTGCGGATGTGACGGTCGCAGAAGAAACCGTAGCTGTTTCGGCTGGACCATAGTTTTCTACTGACGGTGAAGCTTTTTCGTCCCAGTTTCCTGTTGTCCATTCACCGTAGGTTACAACTCCTGTGACCTTGTTCTCAATTTTTGTACGGCTTAAGGTTACAGGTTGAACAACATCTTCTTTGACATTTTGGTTCGTAACTTTATCAACGTAATGAATGGTACGCGTTATAGTCTTCGTCTCAGTAGAGGTTGCTGTTTTGGGAACCACTGTTTCTTCAACATTCTCACGGTAGTAGTAGTTAACGGTTGCACCGTCTTCTGGTACAGTTCCTGTGGCATTTGCAGGAATTGCTACCAAGGTGTATGTTGTTTTCCTTGTGATAACTCGGTCTTCTTTGTCCTCAGTTGTTGTTTTCCCTTCAATAGTTTTTGCTTCTGTAGTATACTGAGAACCTATCGCTAAATCAGCTTTTACAACAGACTCTGCCAACTTCTCTTGGGTGCCTTCTTTGTAGTAATTGGCTGTTACTGTAGCAGTGGTTGGCGCTTCGCTCTCTCTATAAACTAAGGTCACTGTTCTACCTTCTCTTACAATATCTCCAGTTAAACTTGCAGAAGCTATATCTTCTTTTTCAAAAGTATAATATTTTCCGTCAGTAGTAGTCATGCTACTGAGTTTTTTATCTGTGACATCATAACTCGTACCAATCAGTTGTTTTTTATTGGTAATGTAGGTTCCGTCACTTTCTTTTTCTCCAATTCCAATATCATTTTTCAATGATAACAAATTCCCTTGTTCATCAACATAGCGAACTTTCATATTTCCTGAGATTAGGTCTGCCAATTCTGAGATTTTTTTCTTTTTCTTGATTTCTTCGGTTATTTTCTTTTTCTCTTCTTCGGGAATATTTAGTTTTGGAATGATTTTTTCAACAACGGTTCGTGATGGTTCCACAGTATCTTGGATGACTGAAAAGTCAGCTAGAATTGGGAGATTATACTGAACACGGTGACTTTGAGGGTTTACCCCTACTCTTTCATTATTCTCTGAAAATACTTGTACGGTATAAGAAACAACATCTTTTCCTAATAAAACATCCCCAGTAGAGAAGTAGCCACCTTTTCCTAGATTGCTATTTCCAGGACCCACTGCGTCCTTAATCTTTTCCGATAGTTCTTTATCAGTCAGTACCTTCGTTCGCACAATTCCTTTGTCTACCCCTACAAAGTGTGAGAAATGTTTGAACTCTTCAGAATCAGATCTAGCCCAACCATGATTAAGATTATTCGCTTTTGTATTTGTATTGTCTCTCTCAAAGGTTTGGGGATTAACATTATATGTCTCCGCACTTGCAGTTGCTTCTATATCTGACCCTTGAATACCCACTTCCTTACTACCATTTCTAGCGGCGAGATAGGTGTATTTTTCTGTTTCTACTTCTAGCTGATCATCCTTAACATGATAGGTAATTTTCTTAGCACCTGGTATAAGAGTAGTGAGTAGTCTATATGCTCTGTCATCAGCTTTAGCTGGAGGAGTGCTTGAGTCTAGCCAAGTTGGGGTATTAGGAGTATCTTTATCAGCAACTTTCAATAAATTATTTAATTCGTTTGATAGCTTTGTAGTTGACTGCGATGAGTGTGTAAAAGTTTTCTTCCATTCTGAATCTCTTTTTGCTGAATTTTTTATGTGCATGGTATTCTGGTCAACATTCAGCACAATATCGCCTTGTTTTTTAGCTTCTTCCCTAGCTTCTGCTTCCAATTGATTGTACAGTTTGGTATCTTCTTCTGTATAATCTCTTCTGGGTTTACGGTGTAATGGAGTAAATTTTATTTTCTCATTACGAATTTTATTAACACGAGATTTAAACTCATCTTTAAAAAATTTGGAAATTTGGAAATTCGCCAGTTCTACATTTAAACCTTTTTTGTACAAGTTTTCATTTTGAACGATTTCGGCTACACGGTGAATGGTTTCATCGTATACCGTCTTCTCTTGGCCAGCAGTATCCTTAGTTTTAATGACTACTCGATAGGTTCCTTTAGAACCATTAATATCTGAGATATATCCTGTCACAAATTCCACACGAACACGGCTTCCGAAGCCAGGAGAAAAGGCAGTAAACTGCTTCTCTATCCCATTATATCCAACTACACCTGGAGAATATTTATTATACTTATCTTTTTCTAAAAATGGGAGATTCTTAAATTCGGTGGAGTTCTTATTAGCACGTTCATTTTGAGCACGTGGATCATACTTCGAATTATCTGAAACCGTCTCGTCACGATTAGCTCGTGTACGTCCTTTAACAAGCATAAGCATGTATTTAAAACGACGGTCTAATGCTTGTTCGTGCACAAAGATGTTATCTAAGGCATCTGCCCCAAGCATACCACCTTGTTCAATCGTACCATCTTCTTTCTTATACCAACCTGTAAAGTAACCATCTGCATTTTTCTTACCAATAACGAATTTACCTGGTCTGCCATCTTTACCTGCAATCGCTGTCCATCCACCGAAAGAATCAAGTTCTCTTATTTCACCATCTTGTAATTTATCTCCTGTACCATCTTCACTGACTTTGCCGTTTTTAAATCTAAGAGCATCCCCAAGGGTGTTCATACTACGCAAGTAAGAACGTTCATTATTTTGGAAGTCGTCTGGCATATTTTTTACAATATCCCATAATTGTTCGAGAGTCAGATTTTCCTTAGGAGTATCAAATTTCAGATGGGCATTCTTATCATCCCCACCTGTCTCTCCATCTTTAGGCACAATGACCCCGGGCTGGTGTTCTTTTACTGTGTCACCCTTACGATTGGCATCCAGTAAATCTGAATCAGTATCTGCTGTGTCTGAACCTCCCTCATTTCCAGAAGTCGGCTCTGATTCAGTTCCTGTAGCTCCATTCGATGAATCACTTGACTCCCCATCAGCTAATTCTCTTTTACTACGAGTACGAGGTTTCGTACTTTCTGGAGTTACTAGCGGATTGTCAGCTACGGGAGCATTATAGGTGTTTGCTGCTGCATCAGTATGACTGAGGTCAGTCTTGTTTTCTGGCTCTCCAATTCCAGACTGTCCTGGATCTGTCGGGTTTGCTGTCCTCTCAGCTTCCCTCGCTGACTCCACGCCCTCAGCATGAGCAATCCCAGCTCCCATCAAAAGATAGAGCGCCCCAATGACAACACTAGCTGCACCGACACTCACTTTTCGAATACTGTATTTTAATTGTTTTTCTGGACTATTCATGACTACCTCCATATATATATATATCAAAAGATATATATTATAACAGATCTTATATAATAATCCTCATTTTAAATTATACAACGAATAAGGTTTAATTTCAATTTTTTAGAGACTACAAATAGGATAAACTTGACTTGTCATTTCGGTTTGTAATTAACACACTTAAATCAAAATTATGAATAGTACAGTCTTCTTCGCTCATTGACTAAAAACTTATGCTACCGTTTTACTAAAATGCTAAAAAGTGCTATAATGTGAACGGTTAAAACAATTTACAAAAAGGAGAATTTTAATGTCTTACCAAGAAAATTACCAGAAATGGGTTGATTTTGCGGAGCTTCCTGACTATCTTCGTCAAGATTTGGAAAATATGGACGAAAAAACAAAGGAAGATGCCTTCTATACAAATCTTGAATTTGGTACTGCAGGTATGCGTGGCTTGATTGGTGCTGGTACAAACCGCATCAACATCTACGTTGTTCGTCAAGCTACTGAAGGATTGGCTCGTTTGATTGAGTCAAAAGGTGGAAACGAGAAAGAACGCGGTGTAGCAATCGCCTACGATAGCCGTCACTTCTCACCTGAGTTTGCCTTTGAATCTGCGGCAGTTCTTGCTAAACACGGTATCAAATCTTATGTATTTGAAAGCCTTCGTCCAACTCCAGAACTCTCATTTGCAGTTCGTCACCTCAACTGTTTCGCGGGTATCATGGTCACAGCCAGTCACAACCCTGCACCATTTAACGGTTACAAGGTTTACGGTGAAGACGGTGGACAAATGCCTCCACACGACGCAGACGCTTTGACTACTTATATCCGTGCAATCGAAAACCCATTTGCGGTAGAAGTTGCTGATGTGGAATCTGAAAAAGCTTCTGGCTTGATTGAAGTTATCGGCGAAGCTGTCGATGTGGAATACCTCAAAGAAGTGAAGGACGTTAACATCAACCCAGCCTTGATTGAAGAATTTGGTAAAGACATGAAGATTGTCTACACACCACTTCATGGTACTGGTGAAATGTTGGCTCGTCGTGCTCTTGCCCAAGCAGGATTTGACTCTGTTCAAGTCGTTGAAGCGCAAGCAACTGCTGACCCAGACTTCTCAACTGTAAAATCTCCAAACCCAGAAAGCCAAGCAGCCTTTGCACTTGCTGAAGAACTTGGTCGTCAAGTTGGTGCAGATGTTCTTGTGGCAACTGACCCTGATGCTGACCGTGTTGGTGTTGAAGTTCTTCAAAAAGATGGTAGCTACCTCAACCTTTCAGGTAACCAAATCGGTGCTATCATGGCAAAATACATCTTGGAAGCCCACAAAAACGCTGGAACTCTTCCTGAAAATGCAGCCCTTTGCAAATCGATCGTATCAACTGACTTGGTAACGAAGATTGCTGAAAGCTACGGCGCAACCATGTTCAACGTTCTGACTGGTTTCAAATTCATCGCTGAAAAAATCCAAGAATTCGAAGAAAAACACAATCACACATACATGATGGGATTTGAAGAAAGCTTCGGTTACTTGATTAAACCATTCGTACGTGATAAAGACGCTATCCAAGCCGTTCTTGTCGTTGCTGAACTTGCTGCCTACTACCGTTCACGTGGTTTGACACTTGCTGATGGTATCGAAGAAATCTACAAAGAGTACGGCTACTATGCAGAAAAGACAATCTCTGTTACCCTTTCAGGTGTCGATGGTGCTGAACAAATCAAAGCGATTATGGCTAAATTCCGCAACAATGCTCCAAAAGAATGGAATGCAACAGCTATCACTGTCGTAGAAGACTTCAAAGCTCAAACAGCTACTGCTGACGGTACTGTTACAAACTTGACAACTCCTCCAAGCGATGTGTTGAAATACACACTTGCTGACGGTTCATGGATTGCTGTTCGCCCTTCAGGGACAGAACCAAAAATCAAGTTCTACATTGCAGTTGTAGGGGAAACAAACGAAGAATCACAAGCTAAGATTGCTAACATCGAAGCAGAAATCAATGCTTTTGTAAAATAAAGACCTAAAAAGATGAGACCAACCAATCTCATCTTTTTTTCGTATCAAATCTAAGCAATTTTAGAAACTTTATGGCATACTAGACTTATCAACGAAAGCGAGGTAATCTCATGGAACAATTTTTAGATAATATCAAAGACCTTGAAGTCACTACAGTTGCGCGTGCGCAAGAAGCTCTTGATAAAAAAGAAACTGCAACCTTCTTTATCGGTCGCAAAACTTGCCCTTACTGCCGTAAATTTGCTGGTACATTGTCAGGTGTCGTAGCTGAAACTAAAGCTCACATTTACTTCATCAATAGTGAAGAATCAAGCCAACTCAATGAGTTACAAGCATTCCGTTCACGCTACGGAATCCCAACTGTACCAGGATTTGTTCACGTTGCAGATGGACAAATCAATGTCCGTTGCGACTCGTCAATGTCAGCACAAGAAATCAAGGACTTTGCTGGATTGTAAAAAATCAACTAACAAGTTTTAAAATCACAAAAACGCATAATATAAGGTGCAAAAACCTTGATATTATGCGTTTTATTGTTCCTAAAACAGTTACATCAGCATTTCATTACAGAACATTTTAATTTTATAAGTCAAATCAATTTTTAACAATGGTTTAGAAATCACAGTGGGCTATTCCATATTCAATTATCCAGATTCAATCGCTATTATCGTTTTCCTAGATTACAAAAAAACTACGTTTTGCTAATCAAAACGCAGTCTCAGCCACTATTTTATATTACTGTCCTTCTTTTACTTCTTTGGTTGCTACATCTTCTCCAAACCATTTTTGGCTGATTTCTTGGAATTTACCGTCCTTGTAAAGACTAGAAAAAGCTTCATTTATCTTCTTAACCAGAGTTGTATCTTCCTTACGGGCTCCAACCGCAAAAGCTTCTGTTTCTAGTCCAACTGTAAAGACATTATAATCGTTTAAAACACCTTCTGCTTCTAAATAATAGTTTGCATAGACACGGTCAATCAATAGACCGTCAATTCGATCATTTTTCAAATCAATCAAGGCTTCATTAAAGGTTTGGTATTGATTCGCTTCCTTATTAGCGACAATATCCTTTAAAATCGCTGGGTTTGCTTCAAAATCCGCATAACCAGATGAACCGGCTTGCGCTCCTAAAGTCTTTCCAGCCATATCCTTTGCAGTCGTGATACCAGATGATTTCTTGGTCACCAATACCTGCTCATTCTTCATATATGAGTTACTGAATGCTACCTTTTCACGGCGTTCATCTGTAGCGGAATAGCCATTCCAAATCAGATCAATCGTTCCTTTTGTCAATTCAGCTTCTTTCAAATCCCAATCAATCGGTTGCCAGTTTACCGTAATTCCGTATTTTTCAAAAACAGCTGTAGCTAAATCAATATCAAATCCTGCATAAGAACCATCTTTCTGAGCAAATCCCATTGGAACAAAAGTACTATCAAATCCAATAGTAATAGACTTGTTAGACTCGTACTTAGACCAATTATCTCCACTAGTTTCGCTAGAATTTTTCCCACAAGCTACTAAGAACAAAGCAGTCATTAGACTAACTAATACAAGCATCCATTTTTTCATCCATTTTTCCTCCTATTTAGGTTCTACTTTCAATAATACATCTGCGATATTTTCAGCAAACTGCAAATCATGGGTAACCACAATCTGGGTCATGCCAAGTTCCCTATTTTGCAAGATCAATTTTTCCACTTCCAAGCGCAATTCTGGATCTAGGGCAGAAGTTGGTTCATCATAGCCAATGATTTCTGGGTCAATCATCATAGCACGCGCCAAGGCCACCCGTTGCTTTTGTCCACCTGATAATGAGAATGGATAGGCATCTGCGTGTCCTCCTAGTCCTAACTGTTCCAAGAGTCCACTCGCCTTCTTATCAGCCTCCTCCTGCTTCATCCCCATGGTCTTCACAGGCGATAAAGTCAAATTGTCCAGAACTGATAAATGAGGGAACAGTTGAAAATCTTGGAAGACAAATCCTAGTAGGTTTCGCTTCTGCAATTCATCCAGCTCTAAAGGTTGTCCATTATAAAAGATTTGTCCAGAATCAATGGTTTCAAGACCCGCAAGCATACGTAAGAGAGTTGTCTTACCTCCACCAGAAGGCCCAACGATAGCCAGGATTTGCTTTTCAGGAATACTTAGACTGAAATTAGACAGGATTTGTTTGTCTCCAAATTTCTTATTGATATTTCGTAATTCTAACATGGCAGCCTCCTATCTATAATAACTATACTTCTTCTCAACTTTTTTGGAAATAATTGTCACAATCCCAATCAAAATCAAGTAAATGGCTCCTGCCAAGAACATAGGAACCAGACTAGCATCACGGTTGGCAGCTGTTCGACTAGCCAAGATAAGATCAGAAATTCCTAGAGCATAGACCAGAGAGGTATCCTTGACCAAACTCATAACTTCGTTAAAGACACTAGGAAGAACAATCTTGGTCACTTGGGGCAAGATAATATAGCGCACTGTGTCAAAAGGGCTAAACTTCAAGACCTTGGCTGCCTCATACTGTCCTCTTGGAATAGTGTCAATTCCCCCACGGAAAATTTCTGCAAAGTAAGCCGCATAGTTGAGAACAAAGGCAATAATAGCTGCAGGAAGGCGGTCTAAACGAATCCCAATACTTGGGAGCACATAATAAATAAAAATCAATTGCAAGAGCAAGGGGGTGCCACGCATAACCCAGATGTAAATGTTAATCAGATAATGGAGGGGCTTCCAATGGACTTGCAAGGCAAAGGCAATCAAAACGCCCAAAGGAATCGAAAATAGCAAGACCAGTGCAAAGACCTGTACAGTCGTGCTCGCACCATTCAGTAAACTCGGTAATATCTCAAATAAATAAGACATACTGCACCTCCTAAAAGTAATTGTTCCTATTATAGCATGAATAAACAAAATAACCAACCATTTTTGCAAAAAAATTCTATCATATACAAATAAAAACCGTAGCTATCAAAAGAGATAAACTACAGTTCTATATGTTTAAACATTCTTACAATCTCTCAAACAGTTCTTGCATTTGCACATCATCTGGAACCAGTTTTAAGTAAGCTTGTGCATTGACTTTTGCTTCCTCAAAGTAGCCCAATTCACGCAAGACATAGATATAGTGTTCCAAAAACTCTGGATTGTCCTTTAAATCTCCTGCCAACTCTTGGTAATGCTCATAGGCAGTATCCAAATCGTCCATTTCTTGATAGGAACGAGCAATCATCCACTTGGTCAAGAGATTTTCTGGCTCATCGCTCTGCAAGTCTAGAATATCCTCATAACGCTCCTGCTCCAGATAAATAGTGGCTAAACGAAGCAAGATTTCTTCTGTATCCTCAGCGTCTTCTTTAGCTGTTAGGAGATAATTTTCTGCCCCACTTGCATCATGCAATTCATAAGAGAATTGCGAAGCAGCTAGCAAGAGGCGAGTTTCAAAGGGATTTTTCTCTAAGCCTTGCTTAGCGATACGCAGGGCTTCTTGAACTTGATGTTCCTTATGTAAGGCCTGGCTATAACCATATTCATAGCCTTCAAAGTCAGGAGAAATGGTATCAAGCTGCTTAAAGTAAAGGGTGGCTTTTTGGTATTCTTCTTGATCAAAGTAAAGGCTGGCCAACTCAAAAGCTGTTAGGTCATCGTATTCTAACTCCAGGGCTTTTTCTAAAAACTCAGTAGCCGTTTCAAATTTCCCTAACTGGGCATAGGCAAAACCAATTCGTTGATAGGTGGAAATGCCCGTTTGCTCATAAATAGTACGATTATCTAACTGGGCATAGCCTTGAATGGCCTCTTGGTAATTTTCCAACTCACTATCCAACTCTGCCAAACCCAATATCAAGAGAGGATCCTCTGAGTAGGTCAAAGCCTCCAGCAATTTCTCACGCGCCACATCTGTCAAACCTTCCATCTGGTAAAGATCTGCCTTCAAAGCCAAAGCCGAAACATACCAGTCACTGTCAGCTTGGATTTCCTCAAGATAAGCAAAGGCTTCTTCGATTTGACCATCCTCGCTAGCAATTGCAGCTAGATTAAGATGAAGCTCTGGGAAATCCTCTACAATTTTCAGGTAAATCTCCTTTGCCTGAGGATAAAAACCAATTCCTTCAAGATAAGTTGCCAACTCATACAGAAGGTCACTTGGATCATTTTCTAAAGCTTTGACGAAATAGTGCTCAGCCTTGGCTAAATCTTGCTCCTCCAAAGCCTGTAACATCTGTTGACTATTGTTCACTTTTGACTTCCTCGCCCTCTAATTCATATAGACCACTGACTGCCTTATACCATTCGAAAATGGCTGAAATGACAACCTTAGCAGAGGCATAAACTGGAATACCAAGTAAAACTCCCCAGATACCAAACATAGATCCTGAAGTTAACAAAACAAAGAGAACATTAATGGGATGGATGTTTAATTGACTTCCCAAAATCAATGGAGAGACAAAACGGCCTTCAATAGTTTGTTCTACGATAAAGACAATCACTACTTTCAAAAGCATGACTGGCCCAGCAATCAAGCCCAAAACTAGGGCAGGAAGCATGGCTAGGAAGCTACCAAGATAAGGAACCAGATTTAAAATACCAGCAGTAACACCAAGCGTAACCGCATAACGTAGACCGATAATCTTAAAGAAGATAATAAACATTACTGCTACAATAATAGCCACTGTTACTTGCCCTCGAACATAGTTGGACAACTGTTGATTCACATCTGATAAAACTTGTCCAACAGGTTCCTTCAATTTTCTTGGCATAAATTGGGTCAAATAGTTACGCAAGCCTTTCCCATCACGCAAGAGATAAAAGAGCATGAACGGAACGATAATCAAGGCAACAATCACTTGAGAAGCCCCACTAATAAAGGCACTCACCCAGTTGACTGCCCGAGATGAAACCTTGCTCGCCCAAACTGTAGCCTGGCTAGAAAAATTGGTCAAAACTTGCTCTAATTGAGGTCTGAAATCATCTGGCAGGTGCTGGGCTACCAATCCATTAACAATCCTATCTATATCTTCTAAGTAAACAGGAACGTTTCTTGCAAAGGTCAAAACCTGACGTTGCAGATTTGGAATGGCGACTGCCAAGCCCCAAATGATAAAGAGAGCGATGATAACAAAGACAATAGTGATAGCTATAACACGATTAACCTTATGCTTCTCCATCCAATCAACAATAGGATTCAACAAATAATATAACAAACCAGACAAAATGACTGGCAACATCACAACTGCTAAAAAGTCTAAAACAGGTGAAAATAGAAAACTAATCTTACTTAAAATAAAAAGATTGAGTCCCAATAATAAGGTTACTAAAAATACCGTAATGGCCTTGTTATCTAAAAACCACTTAAAAAACCAAGATAGGCTAAAATGTTTCTCTTTTTGCTCCATAAATACTTCCTTTCTATCGTTCTCTCATTATACCATTTTTAAATCAAAATAACTCTTTTTTAAAGTGCTTACATCTAATTGGATGTCTTTAATTGGCTTGTTTTTGTGATATAATAGTCTTATCTTTATATAGAGGTAACGTTATGAAAGAAACTGTTTATTTTGGAACTTATACACGTCGTACTTCCCAAGGGATTTACAAGGCTGACTTTGATACAGAAACTGGTCAGCTTTCAAATCTAGAACTTTTTACAGCTGAGCCAAGTCCAACCTACCTTGCCTTTGACCAGCACCAACACCTATACACTGTTGGTAGTCAAGACGATAAGGGAGGGATTGCAGCCTATCAAACTGACGGGGCTTTATTAAATCACGTCGTTGAAAAAGGAGCTCCCCACTGTTATGTTGCCGTTGATGAAAAGCGTAATTTGGTCTATGCAGCCAACTACCACAAGGGACAGGTCCTTGTTTATAAACGTCAGAAGGATGGGAGTCTTCTACTTAGTGATATGGATCAACACAGTGGCCAAGGTCCACATGAAAATCAAGATTCCCCCCATGTTCACTATACAGATTTAACACCTGACCACTATCTAGTGACCTGCGACTTGGGTACTGACCAAGTTATCACTTATGACCTTGATCAAGAAGGGAAATTATCTAAACTCTATACCTACAATAGCCAGCCAGGAGCGGGCTCACGTCATATCGTTTTCCATAACCACTATAAAATCGCTTATCTGATTTGTGAACTCAATAGCACTATCGAGGTTCTAATCTACGATGGCGTTGGCGAATTTGAACGTATGCAAGTGATTTCAACTCTACCAGACGGTTATGAAGGCTTTAATGGAACCGCTGCTATTCGTCTCTCTACAGACGGTAAATACCTCTACGCTTCTAACCGTGGTCATGATTCTATCGCAGTATATACCATCCTTGCGGACGGTAGCTTAGAGTTATTAGAAATCGTTCCAACACATGGTCAGACTCCACGTGATTTTGATTTGACACCTGACCAAAAATTTCTCATTGCTGTCCACCAAGACTCTGACAATGCAACTGTCTTTAAACGTAATTGTGACAATGGTCGTCTAGCAGAACTCTCCAACGACTTCCATGTTCCCGAAGCAGTCTGCATCCGTTTTGCTCCTTAATACTCTTCAAAAATCTCTTCAAACC
>NZ_VMLM01000082.1:5316-7284 GCF_013276695.1 Streptococcus sp. 4155 | reverse complement strand
ATTTTTATTGAGTATAAAACACCATAAAAAAATGAACTTGGAATTTTCAAGTTCATTTTTTCTTATAGTCTATTTCCGACATTAATACGGTTAATGGCACGTTGCAGTGCAATCTTCGCACGACGTTCTTGGTCAATCAAGTGTTTGTCTTGTGCTTCTTCAATTGCACGTTCTGCACGAAGTTTGGCACGTTCTGCACGACTGATATCGATATCACGAGCACGTTCTGCAGAGTCAGCAACGATTGTAATCATATCATTGGCAATTTCAATAACGCCACCGTTTACTGCAATCCAGTTCACGTGATCTTCGTCATCAATACGTTTTACCTTTACTTCATCAACTGCTAAAACCGCAATCATATTTTCATGTCGTGGCAAGATCCCCATCTCACCATCCAGAGTTCGAACCGATACATAGCTGGCATGGTGATCATAGACGAGACCATCTGGTGTCACGATCTGGACAGTTAACTGAGCCATAGATCACCTCTTAAAATCCCATTTTTTCAGCTTTTACAATCACATCTTCGATAGAACCTACACCACGGAAGGCATCTTCTGGCAAGTGGTCGTATTTACCATCAAGGATTTCCTTAAAGCCACGTACAGTTTCAGCAACTGGAACATATGAACCAGGCTGACCAGTAAATTGTTCCGCAACGTTGAAGTTTTGTGACAAGAAGAACTGGATACGACGGGCACGTGCAACCAAGGTCTTTTCTTCATCAGAAAGCTCATCCATACCGAGGATAGCAATGATATCTTGCAATTCATGGTAACGTTGAAGGACACGTTTTACTTCTGCAGCAACTGCATAGTGCTCTTCTCCAACGATTTCAGGTGCCAAGGCACGTGAACTTGAAGCAAGTGGGTCAACGGCTGGGTAGATACCCAATTGTACCAACTTACGTTCCAAGTTTGTTGTTGAATCCAAGTGAGCGAAGGCTGTTGCTGGCGCTGGGTCAGTATAGTCATCCGCTGGCACATAGATAGCCTGGATAGAGGTTACAGACCCCTTCTTAGTTGATGTAATA
The DNA here is from genome assembly GCF_013276695.1 of Streptococcus sp. 4155. Classification (NCBI taxonomy): domain Bacteria; kingdom Bacillati; phylum Bacillota; class Bacilli; order Lactobacillales; family Streptococcaceae; genus Streptococcus; species Streptococcus sp. 4155. The sequence continues at coordinate 6,248 of NZ_VMLM01000082.1, read as the reverse complement.
CGCTCTTGCAATTGACCCATTTCCGTAGCAAGGGTTGGTTGGTAACCAACGGCTGATGGCATACGACCCAAAAGGGCAGATACTTCTGAACCAGCCTGAGTGAAACGGAAGATATTATCAATAAAGAGAAGCACGTCTTGGCCTTCTACATCACGGAAGTATTCAGCGATTGTCAAACCAGTAAGGGCAACACGCATACGTGCTCCTGGTGGCTCATTCATCTGACCAAAGACCATGGCTGTTTTCTCGATAACACCTGATTCTTTCATTTCCCAGTAAAGGTCATTCCCCTCACGAGTACGTTCCCCAACACCGGTAAATACTGAAATACCACCGTGTTCTTGGGCAATGTTGTGAATCAATTCTTGGATTAAGACGGTTTTACCAACTCCGGCACCACCGAAGAGTCCAACTTTACCACCTTTAAGGTAAGGGGCAAGAAGGTCGATAACCTTGATCCCTGTTTCAAGGATTTCAGAAGAGGTAGACAATTCATCAAAAGTTGGAGCTTTTTTATGAATTGGCTGACGCTCTGCGTCTTCTGTAAAAGGAGCTTCCAAGTCAATGGTATCTCCCAAAACGTTGAAGACACGTCCCAAAGTTTCTTTACCTACTGGTACAGAGATTGGACGACCTGTGTCCAATACTTCCATTCCACGAGTCAAACCATCTGTTGATTCCATGGCGATAGTACGAACCATACCATCTCCCAACTCTAAGGCTACTTCAAGGACGATTTTTGTTTTTCTTTCGTCATTTTTGTAGACGACAAGTGCATTGTTAATCTCAGGAAGTTTTTCCCCTGCTGCAAACAAGACGTCTACAACGGGACCGATAACCTGAGCAATTTTACCTGAACTCATCTCCTTCTCCTATTCTATATAAGATACTGTCGGTTCCTAGTTCAACTAGGTCCTAATACTCTTCGAAAA
>NZ_VMLM01000082.1:0-5298 GCF_013276695.1 Streptococcus sp. 4155 | reverse complement strand
TTGATTTTCATTGAGTATAAGTTCATTTTCATACGAGCTGGACTAGAGCCTATTCTAAGGCACTAGCTCCTGCTACGATTTCTGTAATTTCTTGTGTAATCGCCGCCTGTCTGGCACGGTTATACTGAATTGTCAAATCATTGATGACTTTCTTAGCATTATCTGTCGCTGTTTGCATGGCTGTCATACCAGCAGCATTTTCAGCTGTCTTGGCATCGATAATGGCACCGTAAATCATACTTTCTGCAAACTGAGGCAACAACTGCTCCAAAATTTCTTCTCGGCTGGTTTCCAATTCAAAAGTTAAGCTGTAGTCTTCATCCGCTTCATTTGGATCCAAGTCAACAATCGGAAGCATTTGTTCCACACGCATTTGACTGGTTAGCGTATTGACATGGTGGTTGTAGCAAACATAGAGTTCATCAAAAAGTTCATTTTGGTACATTTCAACAGTTTTTGAAATAATCTTACGAACTTGATCAAAGCTAGGTTGGTCTGCTAAACCACGTAATTCATAAAGTGGTTGAATACCGCGAGCCTTAAAGAAATCAGCTCCCATTCCACCAATACAGATCATTTCAAAACCTGTACCGTCTGGATGGTATTCTTCCTTCAACTCCATAACGGCTTTCAGAATAGAGGAATTATAACCTCCAACCAAACCGCGGTCTGAAGTAATGACGATGTAGCCTGTCTTCTTAACTGGACGACTAATCAACATGGGATTAGTTGAACCACCAGCTCCATTACCATGAAGAATATCTGTCAAAAGTTTGCGAACCTTCTGAGCGTAAACTTGAAAGTTGCGAGCAGCTTCTTCAGAGCGACCTAGCTTAGCAGCTGAGACCATTTGCATGGCATTAGTGATTTGACTCGTATTTTTTGTTGAGGCGATTTTTGTTTTAATATCATTTAGAGATACTGCCATCTGACACCTCTATTCTTATTGGAAGCTAGATTGATTGAGAAACTCTGTAATCGCAGCATCCAAGACTGCTTCTTCTGGCAAGTCTTTTGTATCACGAATGGTTTCCAAAATCTCTGGATGTTGAGCATCAAAGAAGGCATGGAACTCTTCCTCGAAACGAACAATATCATCTACTGGAACAGTATCCAAGAAACCATGTGTCAAAGCATAAAGAATGGTTACTTGTTTCTCAACAGGTAATGGTTTGTGAACAGGTTGTTTCAAGACTTCAACTGTACGACGACCGCGGTTCAACTTAGCCTGTGTTGCCGCATCCAAGTCAGAACCAAACTTAGTGAAGGCTTCCAACTCACGGTATGAAGCAAGGTCGATACGAAGTGTACCAGCAACCTTCTTCATGGCTTTGATTTGTGCAGAACCACCTACACGTGATACAGATGAACCCGCATCGATGGCTGGACGAATACCCGCATTGAAGAGACCATCACCAAGGAAGATTTGTCCATCAGTGATAGAAATCACATTGGTTGCGATATAGGCCGAGATATCTCCTGCTTGTGTCTCGATAAATGGTAGGGCTGTAATTGATCCACCACCAAGTTCATCAGAAACTTTAGCTGAGCGCTCAAGCAAACGGCTGTGAAGGTAGAAAACATCCCCTGGAAAGGCTTCACGACCTGGAGGACGACGAAGCAAGAGTGACAGTTCACGATAAGCTACCGCTTGTTTTGATAGATCATCGTATACAATCAAAACATGCTTCCCTTGGTACATAAATTCTTCCGCCATGGCAACCCCAGTATAAGGAGCTAGGAAGAGCAATGGAGATGGTTGTGAAGCAGAGGCTGTCACAACGATTGTGTAGTCCAAGGCACCGTACTGACGAAGTGTTTCTACTTGCGTACGAACTGTTGATTCTTTTTGTCCAATTGCGACATAGATACAGATCATATCTTGATCTTTTTGGTTCAAGATTGTATCAATCGCAATGGTTGTTTTCCCTGTCTGACGGTCACCGATAATCAACTCACGTTGACCACGACCAATCGGTACAAGGGCGTCAATAGCTTTCAAACCAGTTTGCAATGGTTCTGAGACTGACTTACGTTGCATGACACCAGGAGCTGGCGCTTCTACTGGACGAGTTTTATCAGTGTGGATTTCTCCCAGACCGTCAACCGGACGACCAAGCGGATCCACAACACGACCAATCAGACTTTCACCTACTGGGACTTCCATGATTTTACCTGTACGGCGGATTGTATCGCCTTCACGAATATCTGTAAAGTCACCTAGGATGATAATACCAACGTCTGTTGACTCCAAGTTTTGAGCCATACCATAAGAGCCGTTTTCAAAGATCAACAACTCTCCACTCATGGCATTGTCAAGGCCATGAGCACGCGCGATACCGTCCCCGATATAGGTTACAACACCTGTTTCAGTCACATCAAAATTGGGTTTGAAATTTTCAATTTGTTGCTTAATTAAAGCGCTGATTTCTTGTGCGTTAATTGCCAAAAGAACACCACTTTCTATTTCAAATTTTCTTTAACAACTTTAAGTTGTTGTTTAATACTCACATCAATTGTCTTGTGATTGGCAAAAATAACAAAACCACCAATGAGACTTTCATCGATTTGTTCTTTTACACTCCTTACTTTCAGAGACATTTTCTTCTCAATCAAAGGGAGCAAACGACTCTTTTGTTCATCAGTTAGAGGATGAGCAGCAGTAATCGTCACTTCAAATCGATTTGTTTCTTTTTCAAGTCGGTCCAAGCAATCTACAAGCACATCATAAAAAAGATTTACTCTGTGATTGTAGGCCAGAACCTGGATAAAGTTTTGTAATAAAGGTGACACAGAGTCTTGGAAAAAAGCAATCGTTTTTTTCTTGTCAGACTCATCTACTGTCACTTTTTTTAAAAAAGAAGGTAAACCTGTTTCTTCAGCAACTTGCTTGATTTGAGTCAAGTCTGAAAAGATACGGGCTTCTTCTCCTTTTTCAAGTACCAATTGGACAAAAGGCATGCTGTATTTTTCAATTACCTTTACTGTTTTCTTGTCCATTAAGCTTCTCCTAGCTGATCGATATACTGATCAATGAGTTCTTTATGGGCATGACCATCAAGGTTTTGTGAGATGATTTTACCAGCTAGGCTGATGGTCAAATCTGCTACCTCACCCTTAACGCTTTGTAAAGCTTCAGCTTTGTTTTGAGCAATTTCTTGGTTTGCTTTTTCTTTTAAGCGTCCTGCTTCTAGTTTAGCATCTACTAAAATACTAGCCTTACTTTGCTCAGCTGTTGCTTTCGCATTCTCAATGATTGCCTTGGCTTCTTTACGGCTACCAGCCAATTCATCTTCGCGTTTTTGAGCCAATACTTCTGCTTTTTGACGGGCTTCTTCAGCTCTGTCAATATCTGAAGCAATTTTTTCAGCTCTTTCTTCGAAAATGCCTGTAATATTAGACCATGCAAATTTTTTAATCAAGACTAGCAAAAGAATAAAAGAGCCAGTGATTAAAATAAAATTACCAATCAATTCACCTACTGTTACGTGCATCAGTTACTCCTTTCTATTCCTCTTCAATATTAATCTTATTCCCTAAATACACAGATGTCAAAAGAGTAAAGACATAAGCTTGGATGCAGGAAATAAAGACAGAAAATGCAGTCCAAGCCAAATTAGCTCCAAAGGCTACTGGATACCAATAAATAGCTTGGTGGGAAAGAAGAAGTAACAAACTCGTCATGACCTCTCCTGCAAAGATATTCCCAAAAATCCGCAAAGCCAAAGATAAGAAGTTTGTAAATTCTTCCAAGATATTCATCGGTATGACAAAAACAGGACTCATAAAAGATTTTATACTTTTTTTAAATCCACGACGACGAACGCTTTCTATATGTGTCAACAAAATGACAAGAAAAGATAAGGTTAAGTCATACTGTAAATTAGCGGTTGGCGAACTCCACCAGTTAGTCCCATCGATCGTTTGAAGCTTTGTCATTAAGCCAAGGTTATTGGCAATCACCATGAAAAGAAATAAACAAAGGAAAAAGAGTGAGTAATCTTTCATGTAGCGCGAACCAATGTTAGGTTCTGTAAATCCAATAACAAAGTCATAGACATACTCAAGTACATTTTGCTTTCCTTTGGGTTTCAAGGTCATATTGCGGCTTGCCCAATAAATAAAGACAAAAATAACTCCCACAATCAACAAGGTCATGGCTAACATAGTCAGATTGAAGATAACAGGACCAATAGAGATGATTGGATTAATACTTTCTTCCATCTAAAATCCTCCCTTTTCTTCTCGTTCCATGTATTTATTTGATAATAAATGAGAAGACAAGAGTTACAAAGAAAGTTCCTTCAATAAAGGCAACACCTAAAAACATCAAACTACGAAACTCAGAAAGCATATCTGGTTGGCGTGCTACTGATTTAAACAGTCCATTCATCAATAAACCTTCACCGACAGATACGCCCATACAGGCAATACATAAGCCTAAAAATGTTAAATTCATAACGAATTCTCCTTTAAAATAAAATTTACTTACTTAGTGTAGTCCTAAAATTTAAATTTGTCAACTTTTAACCGCTATTGGAAGCGTTTAATAAAAATTATTTCCATTTTCTTTCGGATTTCACTCTATTCTGAAAAACTCGAGAGGGGAATCTCGGATTAATGTCAATTTAAAAAGATAGAAAGTTTTTAGTTTAAATAAATTGTTTTAAAATATCAACCACATCACTTCTTTTCTTAACCCGATAAGCCTTGATTCCCAATTTCTCAGCTGCCATTGCATTGTACCCAATATTGCCCAGAAAGACACAATTTCTAGGTTATAACTGGTATTTATCGATAGTTACTCATATACATCAGTCCACCTCCATACTTATGTGCGAGCCTCTCTTTGTATTATACCTCCATACTCACCTTACAGATTCTTTTGCTAATAATATCTTTGCCCAATGTAGGGATAGTCTTGTAACCTAAAGACTTCCTTGTAGCCATACCTTTTATAAAAATCAAGAGCTTGAAACTGGTAGGTATTGACAAAGGCAAAACGACAGTTTCGATTCTTAGCTTCAGTTTCTGCTTGCTGCAATAGTTTTGAACCGATTCCTTGCCCTCTCAGTTCCTCTTTTACAAATAAATACTCGATTTCTAGCCAATTTCTAAAAGTCTCTACTATCAAACCTGCCAGGAGATTGCCCTTTTCATCTTCGACATAAAGATTAAGTGGCTCACTTTCAGCTTCTTCTCTTTTTGAACGGTTATAAACACGAATCAGATTCCCTATTTCTTGCGATTTATGTGATTCCTTATTTTTCAATCTAAAGTATAGTGAAATAAAATAAA
>NZ_VMLM01000081.1:0-12585 GCF_013276695.1 Streptococcus sp. 4155 | reverse complement strand
TTAAATCTGATACTCAATGAAAATCAAAGAGCAAACTAGGAAACTAGCCGCGGGCTGCTCAAAGCACTGCTTTGAGGTTGTAGATAGAACTGACGAAGTCAGCTCAAAACACTGTTTTGAGGTTGCAGATAGAACTGACGAAGTCAGCTCAAAACACTGTTTTGAGGTTGCAGATAGAACTGACGAAGTCAGCTCAAAACACTGTTTTGAGGTTGCAGATAAGACTGACGAAGTCAGTATCATATACATACGGCAAGGCGAAGCTAATGCGGTTTGAAGAGATTTTTGAAGAGTATAAAATTGAATTGCTTATAAAAAAGCTCCATACACTGGATGTGTATAGAGCAATGGGGCTTTATTTAATATAGAGTTCTTGATTTTTCAAGACAATTTCACGTACGCTCACAAATTTCTTGAGTTTTTTAAGTTCTTCTGGATGAGTGACGAGAGTGATAACATAACCTTCCTTGCCCATGCGACCTGTACGGCCAGCGCGGTGAGTGTAGGTTTCAATATCTCTAGGAATATCAAAGTTTACGACACATTCTAGGCTATCGATATCAATTCCTCGAGCCAAAAGGTCTGTTGCTAGAAGCAGGGTTAGTTGCTTGTCTTTAAACTTTTCTAAGATGACTTTTCTAAATTTGACATTAACATCACTAGCGAGGGAAACAGCTAATATATCCCGATACTGTAGTTTTTCTTCTGCGCTTCCAAGGTCTGATAGGCTGTTAAAGAAGACCAGACCGCGGAAATCCTCCACATGAGCTAGTTTTCGTAGCATATCCACTCGGTGACGTTGGTCTACCTGCATATAGAAATGTTGGATGTTATCTAGTTTTTGGTCAGAGAGATCAATGGTACGTGTGTTTGGCGCAATCTTTTCTTGGTCAAACTTAGTCGTCGCACTCATATAGACGAGTTGGTGGTCACGCGGTGCGTAGTGAGTGATTTTCTCAACAAAGTGAATCTGAGAATCATCTAGCAATTGGTCGAATTCATCCAGGATGATGGTTTCCACATTCATCATCTTGATTTTTTTCAATTTAATGAGTTCAAAGATACGTCCAGGAGTTCCAATCAGAATTTCTGGTCCTTTTTTTAGGCGTTCAATCTGGCGTTTCTGGCTCGAACCTGATAAGAAGAGTTGGGAAGTCAAGCCGATAGTCTCAGCCCACGTTTTACATACATCAAAAATCTGTCCAGCAAGCTCTGTATTTGGTGCTAGAATCAAGAGTTGCTGCGCTTTTTTCTTTTGTAGTCTGAGAAGACTTGGTAGGAGGTAAGCTAGGGTCTTACCGGTTCCTGTTGGACTTACTCCTAGAAGATTTTCTCCTGCAAGAATGGGCTCAAATAGTTGAGTTTGAATGGGGGTAAATTCTTGGAAACCGAGTTGGTCACTTAGTTCTTGCCATTCAGTAGGTAGTTTGCTTTTCATTTTTCTGCCTCAAATCTAATGCCAGCAGTCTGGCGCATGGTATATAGTAGCTCATGAACAGAGCCTGCATCATCCAGCCAAGTCTGGTAGAGTGTCTGGTCTGGTTGCTGAATCATGTGTGCAAATGCAGTGACTTCCTCAGTCATCGTATGAGGAGCCTGTTGAATAGGGAGCTGGACTTGATTGCCTTGGTGGTCGGTAAAAATAGCTGAGCGAATATGCTCAATCGTGTTGAGGGTCAAGGTTCCATTTGTTGTGTAAATTTCGCAAGGAAGATTGGAAGTGATGTTTTTCCCAGCCTTGATATGAACTTGAAAGTCAGGGTAGAAGAGGATACCGTCTCCATTTAGGTCCATGCTATTGTCAAGCTGTTGAGCCATGTAGGTTGCGTCCTCAGCCTTTCCAAAGAGACGAACGGCAGCGTAGAGAGGATAAATCCCCAAATCCATAAGTGCTCCACCAGCAAAACGCTCTGAAAAGACATTGGGCGTATGCCCAGCCAACAAGTTAGGCATTTTGGAAGAATATTTGGCATAGTTGAAATCTGCCCCCAAAATTTGTTTGTCTGCTAAAAAGTTTTTGATGATAGTGAAAGCTTTTTCATGGTAATTACGAGCTGCTTCAAAGATAAAACAGTGATTTTTTTCAGCTGTTTGAACCAAATCCGGCCAGTCTTGTGGCTGAGTGACAGCTGGCTTTTCAAGAATGACATGTTTACCTGCAGACAAGGCAGCCTTTGCCTGAGCAAAATGCAAGGAGTTTGGACTGGCAATATAGACTACATCGAAGGAGCTCTTGAAGAAGTCTTCTAATTGATCAAATAGTTGGATATCCTGATAGCGAGAAGCAAAGGTTGCTGCGGTTTCAAGTTTCCTAGAATAGACTGCGACCAGCTGGTATTTCCCACTAGCATGGGCTGCTTCTATGAAGTGGTGGCTGATATCGCCAGTGCCAATGATACCTAATTTAAGCATAAATACTCCTTTTCTGATTTTAAATCCTTCTTTCATTATAACATAGATAGACGGGACTATCCAACAGAGGGGAAAAATTTCAAATAAGCGATTAGCTTTCTTCTGAAGAAAAGCTTTCTTTTACGAATAAATAGATAGAAGCATCAAATCTAGCAAATTAGATTAAAAAATGTGCTATAATAGAAGGAGGAGAAGGATGATTCTAAGACATCCGGGCATTAGCCCGACCAACGACTTGGTTGCTAAGAAAATTTTTAGCAATCCAGAAATCACTTGTCAATTTATTCGCGATATGCTGGACTTGCCAGCAAAAAATGTGACGATTTTGGAGGGAAGTAACATTCACGTCTTGCCTTCCCTGCCCTACTCGGCGCAGGATTTCTATACCAGTATAGACGTCTTGGCGGAGTTGGATAATGGCACTCAAGTAATCATTGAAATCCAAGTCCATCATCAGAATTTTTTCATCAATCGTTTATGGGCTTACCTGTGCAGTCAGGTCAATCAAAATCTTGAAAAAATTCGCCAGCAAGAAGGCAATACTCACCAGAGCTACAAACACATCGCACCAGTATACGCTATTGCAATTGTGGATAGTAATTATTTTCAAGATGATTTGGCTTTCCACAGTTTTAGCATGCGAGAGGACACGACAGGTGAGGTCTTAACCATCACAAATAACGGTCAGGAAAACCATCTGGTTAAGATGGCTTTCTTGGAACTAAAAAAATACAGAGAAACCAGCAAAGACAAGGTTCGTAAACCATGGTTAGAGTTTTTCGGGAATAAACCCTTTACCCAGCAGCCCGAGCGAGCCATCAGCCAAGCAGATCAACTGCTGGACTACAAGAGCTGGTCCGAGGAGGATAAGAAAATGTTTAGTGAACAACGCAGGCGAGAAGAACAAGCCATGTTAGCACAGGACTATGCCTTAGAAACTGCTAGGGCGGAAGGGATTGAACAAGGACTGGAGCGCGGTCTTGAACGTGGGCGAGCTGAGGGCATTGAACAGGGAATTGAACGTGGACGAGCTGAAGGCATCGAACAGGGATTAAAAGTAAGTTTAGCAAATCTAGTTCGTCAAGGTCTTCTAACACCTGAGGTTGCGAGTGAGCAATTAGGCATGACTGTGGCTGAGTTTGAAGAACTATTGAAAGAGCATCATAAATAAGACCTAAAAAATACAGAGAAACCAGCAAAGACGAGGTTCGCAAGCCGTGGTTGGAGTTTTTTGGCAACAAGCCCTTTACCCAGCAACCCGAGCGAGCCATCAGCCAAGTAGACCAACTGCTGGATTAAAAATTAGGAAATATCGTGTAGAAAATAGTAACAGATTTTATCTCTTTGTGGGATGAAGTCTGTTTTTTTGTATGATGGGCAGGTCCTACATCTGAGTGGCAAGTTCTCCGTAGGTATCCGCTATTGGTTAATGCATAGCATATCTGAATGAAATAAGAACTAAACAAATCAGTCAGGAAAGTCAAAGTAATTTCTATTATAGTAGATTGAAACTAGAATAGTGCGCCTCTACTTCTAAAACATTGTTAGAAATCGATTTGACTGTCCTGATCGAATCGTCCTATTCTTATTTCATTTTACAATATAAAAGAAATAAATACAGCTGACTATCATGATTTTTATAATCAAGCGATTACTGAAATAAGAAATGGGATAAAAATGGATAGAGATGTTACATAAGAAATTGTAAGAGGTCTGTTCCCTCTTGATAAAATGACTCTCATTTGACTTTTTGCACCAAAAGTAGCATCATATTCGGTGCAAAGGAGGTGCGATAGATGAACGATAAGCAGGAAATAGTAAACAGGATAGAAAATTTTGAATCGAATCAAATTTTTATAGCAAATGATTTCTTTGATATTGCAGGATATGAAACTGTTCGTAGTACATTAAATCGTCTTGTAAAAGACAAAGAGATTACTCGCATTTTGAAAGGTATTTATTATAAACCAAAATATATAGAACTGATTGGAGAGTATGCAATGGCGTCTGTGGATGAAGTTGCGGATGCTATTGCTAGAAAATATAATTGGACCATTGCTCCATCAGGAAACACAGCCCTGAATTTACTTGGTTTATCTACGCAGGTACCAGCAAAATGGACCTATATATCAGATGGAAGATATGCCAGTTTTAATGTTGGTAAGGCAAGGATAGAATTTAAGCATAGAAATAATGGAGATATTTCAAATATGTCAACCTTAACTGCAATGGTGATACAATCTGTCAAGGCAATGGGGAAAGAGAACACTACTTCTCAGCAGATTGACTACTTACGGAAAAAATTATCTGAAGAAGAAAAGTCAACACTACTAGCTGAAGGTAAAACTACAAGTGTCTGGGTATATAGTATTATCAAGAAAATATCAGAGGTGTAGGGATGTTTGAGGATAAATCGACTGGGAAAAATAAATCAATTTCTCAGAATGTTTTTAGAAGTCACGGTGTCTATTCTAGCTTCAATCTACTAGAAATTCCATAGATAGAAAACTAGATGGTTCCTACAGATAGGGCTGATCTAGTTGATGTGAGATGCTTTGGCTTGTTAGAGGAATTGTGGATTGCCAAACTGTATCATTGAAATTATTGCTTAAATTTGTTATGATATAAATATGAATAAAAGTAGACTGGGACGTGGCAGACACGGGAAAAAGAGACATATATTATTGGCTTTGATTGGTATTTTAGCAATTTCTATTTGCCTATTAGGCGGATTTATTGCTTTTAAAATGTATCAGCAAAAAAGTTTTGAGCAAAAGATTGAATCGCTCAAAAAAGAGAAAGACGATCAATTAAGTGAGGGAAATCAGAAGGAGCATTTTCGTAAGGGTCAAGCCGAAGTGATTGCCTATTATCCTCTCCAAGGTGAGCAAGTGATTTCCTCTGTTAGGGAGCTGATAAATAAAGACATTAAGGACAAGCTAGAAAGTAAGGACAATCTTGTTTTCTACTATACAGAGCAAGAAGAGTCAGGTTTAAAGGGAGTCGTCAATCGTAATGCGACCAAACAAATCTATGATTTAGTTGATTTTAAGGTTGAAGAGACTGAAAAGACCAGTCTAGGAAAGGTTCACTTAACAGAAGATGGGCAACCTTTTACACTTGACCAACTGTTTTCAGATGCTAGTAAGGCTAAGGAACAGCTGATAAAAGAATTGACCTCCTTTATAGAGGATAAAAAAATAGAGCAAAACCAGAGTGAGCAGATTGTAAAAAGCTTCTCTGACCAAGACTTATCTGCATGGAATTTTGATTATAAGGATAGTCAGATTATCCTTTATCCGAGTCCTGCGGTTGAAAATTTAGAAGAGATAGCCTTACCAGTATCTACTTTCTTTGATGTTATCCAATCTTCGTACTTACTCGAAAAAGATGCTGCCTTGTACCAGTCTTATTTTGATAAGAAACATCAAAAAGTTGTCGCTCTAACCTTTGATGATGGTCCAAATCCAGCAACGACTCCGCAGGTATTAGAGACTCTAGCTAAATATGGTGTTAAAGCCACTTTCTTTGTGCTTGGGAAAAATGTTTCTGGGAATGAGGACTTGGTGAAAAGGATAAAATCTGAAGGTCATGCTGTTGGAAACCATAGTTGGAGCCATCCGATTCTCTCGCAACTCTCTCTTGATGAAGCTAAAAAACAAATTACTGATACTGAGGATGCGCTAACTAAGGTGCTGGGTTCTAGTTCAAAACTCATGCGTCCGCCTTATGGAGCCATTACAGACGACATTCGCAATAGCCTCGATTTGAGCTTTATCATGTGGGATGTGGATAGTCTGGACTGGAAGAGTAAAAATGAAGCATCTATTTTGACAGAAATTCAGCATCAAGTAGCTAACGGCTCTATCGTTTTGATGCATGATATTCACAGTCCGACAGTCAATGCCTTGCCAAGGGTCATTGAGTATTTGAAAAATCAAGGTTATACCTTTGTGACCATACCAGAGATGCTCAATACTCGCCTAAAACCTCATGAGCTGTATTATAGTCGTGATGAATAAGCAAGAAAAAATAGGTTCTGTCAGATATGTGATAGACTTATTTTTTACAAAAGATAGTACTAATTAGCAAAAAAATTATGCTATAAATGATAAATAAAATAGAAGGAGAAGCATATGAATACCTATCAATTAAATAATGGAGTAGAAATTCCAGTTCTAGGATTTGGAACTTTTAAGGCTAAGGATGGAGAAGAAGCCTATCGTGCAGTGTTAGAAGCCTTGAAGGCTGGTTATCGTCATATTGATACGGCGGCGATTTATCAGAATGAAGAAAGTGTTGGTCAAGCAATCAAAGATAGCGGAGTTCCACGAGAGGAATTGTTCGTAACTACCAAGCTGTGGAATAGCCAACAAACCTATGAGCAAGCTCGTCAGGCTTTTGCAGAGTCTTTAGCGAAGTTGGGCTTGGATTATTTGGATCTGTATTTGATTCATTGGCCAAATCCAAAACCGCTTAGAGAAAATGACGCATGGAAAATCCGAAATGCTGAGGTCTGGAGAGCGATGGAAGACCTCTATCAAGAAGGCAAGATCCGTGCTATCGGCGTTAGCAATTTTCTTCCCCATCATTTGGATGCCTTGTTTGAAACAGCAAAAATTCTTCCAGCGGTCAATCAAGTTCGCTTGGCGCCAGGTGTGTATCAAGAGGAAGTCGTAGATTACTGTCGAGAAAAAGGAATTTTATTGGAAGCTTGGGGCCCTTTTGGTCAGGGAGAACTATTTGATAGCAAGCAAGTCCAAGAAATCGCAGCAAATCATGGAAAGTTTGTTGCTCAGATAGCCTTGGCCTGGAGCTTGGCAGAAGGATTTCTACCACTTCCAAAATCTGTCACAGCCTCTCGTATTCAGGCTAATCTTGATTGCTTTGGAATTGAATTGAGCCATGAGGAGCGTGAAACCTTAAAAGCGATTGCTGTTCATTCTGGTGCTCCACGAGTTGATGATGTGGATTTCTAGAAAATCATAAAAAGAATTGTACATTGTTCTAATTTTTGATATAATAGTCAGCAGGAAAGAAAGTCTTATGGCGTTCTTCAAGCGAGCTTGGGATAGTGGGAGCCAAGTAGGGCAAAATAAAGTGCTGGCGCTTTCTGTAGTATTTTCAAAAACAATGAAGTAATAAATTAGGGTGGAACCGCGTTTCTGACGCCCCTAGGTTAAATCAACCTAGGATTGTTGGACGCGGTTCTTTTGCTTATTCAGTCTATTGTGTGAAAGAAAGGAGAGACGTGGAAAACCTTTATCTTGTAAAAGACGATAGTCAACTAGCTACATTTCGTGATTTTGTAGTAAGAAATACTGAAAAGTTGAAAGATTATCAATCTTTTTTAAAGAATGAACTTGCAGTCTGTGATTTACCGCAAGCCGTTATTTGGTCAGATTTTAATGCTGCTACACAGATTATTAGGGAAAGCGCTGTTCCAGCCTATACAAATAATAGACGAATGGTTATGACGCCTGATTTAGCTGTTTGGAAAGAGTTATATTTGTATCAGTTGATGGACTACAAGTGTTCTCAGCAAACTCAAGCAATAGAAAGTCACTATCATTCTTTATCTGAAAATTTCCTCTTACAGATTGTAGGACATGAGCTAGCTCATTGGTCGGAGCATTTTTTAGATGATTTTGATGGTTACGACTCTTATATCTGGTTCGAAGAGGGGATGGTTGAATATATTAGTCGCAAGTATTTCTTGACAGAAGAGGAATTTCAAGCGGAAAAAATTTGTAATCAATCTCTCGTAGAACTTTTTCAGAAGAAGTATGGTTGGCATTCACTGAATGATTTTGGTTCTTCGACTTATGATAAGAACTATGCAAGTATTTTTTATGAATACTGGCGCAGCTTTTTGACAGTAGATAAGTTGGTAGAAAATTTAGGTAGTGTACAAACGGTCTTAGATTCTTATTATCTATGGGCAAATACAGATAAAACTCTTCCCTTGTTAAATTGGTTTGTTCAGCAGAAATTAATTGAAAAAGAAATATAAAAACTAAAGGAGTAAATAATGTCTAAAAAATTAACATTTTACTGCGTCAGTGGCAGAAACCTCCTTACAGTCGGGCTGCTCCACGCTCAGCACTAGAGTGCCTGAGCTAGACGCAGTACTAACTCGTCTTGCCTCGTATGATCGACGAGGCAGACTCATGTCGCAAGTAATCATTTTTTATTAAGGAGTATTCAATGTCTAAGAAATTAACATTTCACTGCGTCAGTGGCAGAGACCTCCTTACAGTCGGGCTGCCCCACGCTCAGCACTAGAGTGCCTGAGCTAGACGCAGTACTAACTCGTCTTGCCTCGTATGATCGACGAGGCAGACTCGTGTCGCAAGTAATTTATAAAAAAGGAGTAAACAATGTCTAAAAAATTGACTTTCCAGGAAATCATCCTTACTTTACAACAATTTTGGAATGACCAAGGTTGTATGCTTATGCAGGCTTATGATAATGAAAAAGGTGCGGGAACCATGAGTCCTTACACTTTCCTTCGTGCTATCGGACCTGAGCCATGGAATGCGGCTTACGTAGAGCCATCACGTCGTCCTGCTGACGGTCGTTATGGGGAAAACCCTAACCGTCTCTACCAACACCACCAATTCCAGGTGGTCATGAAGCCTTCTCCATCAAATATCCAAGAACTTTACCTTGAGTCTTTGGAAAAATTGGGAATCAATCCTTTGGAGCACGATATTCGTTTTGTTGAGGACAACTGGGAAAATCCATCGACTGGATCTGCAGGTCTCGGTTGGGAAGTTTGGCTTGATGGGATGGAAATCACCCAGTTCACTTATTTCCAACAAGTCGGTGGATTGGCAACCGGCCCTGTGACTGCGGAAGTTACCTATGGTTTGGAGCGCTTGGCTTCTTATATTCAGGAAGTGGATTCTGTCTATGATATTGAGTGGGCCGATGGTGTAAAATACGGAGAAATCTTTATCCAGCCTGAGTACGAACACTCAAAATATTCATTTGAAATTTCAGATCAAGAAATGTTGCTTGAAAATTTTGATAAGTTTGAAAAAGAAGCTGGTCGTGCATTAGAAGAAGGCTTAGTTCACCCTGCCTATGACTATGTTCTCAAATGTTCACATACCTTTAACCTGCTTGATGCGCGTGGTGCCGTATCTGTAACAGAGCGCGCAGGCTATATCGCTCGTATCCGTAACTTGGCCCGTGTCGTAGCCAAAACCTTTGTCGCAGAACGCAAACGCCTAGGTTACCCACTTTTAGATGAAGCAACACGAGTTAAACTCTTAGCAGAAGACGCGTAATAAAGAAAGTGACAAATTACGAAAATGGGCGAACAGTGTGAGCCCTGAACCAGTTGCAGCAGTGATGAAGGTATCCTTAGTGAAACTAAGGATACTAGGCAAAATTGGAGACTTTTGGCTCCAATTTTAGCAATGAAACAACGAAGTTGGTTGCTTGCGTACCAATCACATAAGGCAAACTGGAAAATAAAAAGATATTTTTCGGAGAAAAAACATGACAAAAAACTTATTAGTAGAACTCGGTCTTGAAGAATTACCAGCCTATGTTGTCACACCAAGTGAAAAACAACTAGGCGAAAAAATGGCAGCCTTTCTCAAGGAAAACCGCTTGTCTTTTGAAGCTATTCAGACCTTCTCAACACCACGTCGTTTGGCTGTTCGTTTAACTGGTCTTGCAGACAAACAGTCTGATTTGACAGAAGATTTTAAGGGGCCAGCAAAGAAAATTGCATTGGATAGTGATGGAAA
The DNA here is from genome assembly GCF_013276695.1 of Streptococcus sp. 4155. Taxonomy (NCBI): domain Bacteria; kingdom Bacillati; phylum Bacillota; class Bacilli; order Lactobacillales; family Streptococcaceae; genus Streptococcus; species Streptococcus sp. 4155. The sequence continues at coordinate 2,410 of NZ_VMLM01000081.1, read as the reverse complement.
CTTCACCAAAGCAGCTCAAGGATTTGTCCGTGGGAAAGGCTTGACTGTTGAAGATATCGAATTCCGTGAAATCAAGGGTGAAGAATATGTCTATGTTACCAAGGAAGAAATTGGTCAAGCAGTTGAAGCCATTGTTCCTGGTGTTGTAGATGTCTTGAAGTCCTTGACTTTCCCTGTCAGCATGCACTGGGCTAACAACACCTTTGAATACATCCGCCCTGTTCACACTTTAACTGTTCTTTTAGATGAAGAAGAGTTTGATTTGGATTTCCTTGATATCAAGGGAGGGCGTGTGAGCCGTGGCCATCGTTTCTTGGGACAAGAAACTAAGATTCAGTCAGCATTGAGCTATGAAGAAGACCTTCGTGCACAGTATGTAATTGCAGATCCACGTGAACGTGAGCAAATGATTGTTGACCAAATCAAGACAATCGAAGCTGAGCGTGGTGTAGGTGTCGAGATTGACGCTGATTTGCTGAATGAAGTCTTGAACTTGGTTGAATACCCAACTGCCTTTATGGGAAGTTTTGATGCTAAATATCTTGAAGTTCCAGAAGAAGTTTTGGTGACTTCAATGAAGGAACACCAACGTTACTTTGTTGTCCGTGATCAAGACGGTAAACTATTGCCAAACTTCATTTCTGTTCGTAATGGAAATGCAGAGCATTTGGAAAATGTTATCAAAGGAAATGAAAAAGTCTTGGTCGCTCGCTTAGAAGATGGTGAATTCTTCTGGCGTGAAGATCAAAAATTGGTCATTTCAGATCTTGTTGAAAAATTAAACAATGTGACCTTCCATGAGAAGATTGGTTCCCTTCGTGAACACATGATTCGTACGGGTCAGATTGCTATTCTCTTGGCAGAAAAAGCAGGCTTGTCAGCGGATGAAACAGTTGACCTAGCCCGTGCAGCAGCAATTTACAAGTTTGACTTGTTGACAGGTATGGTTGGTGAATTTGACGAGCTCCAAGGAATTATGGGTGAGAAATATGCCCTTCTTGCTGGTGAAACTCCAGCAGTGGCAACTGCTATTCGTGAACACTACATGCCTACATCAGCTGAAGGAGAACTTCCAGAGAGCAAGGTTGGTGCAGTGCTTGCTATTGCAGATAAATTGGATACGATTTTGAGTTTCTTCTCAGTAGGTTTGATTCCATCAGGTTCTAATGACCCTTATGCCCTTCGTCGTGCGACGCAAGGTGTAGTTCGTATATTGGATGCCTTTGGTTGGCACATTGCTATGGACGAGCTGATTGATAGCCTTTATGCTTTAACATTTGACAGCTTGACTTATGAAAATAAGACAGAGGTTATGAACTTTATCAAGGCTCGTGTTGATAAGATGATGGGTTCTACTCCAAAAGACATTAAGGAAGCCGTTCTTGCAGGATCAAACTTTGTTGTGGCAGATATGTTGGAAGCAGCAAGTGCTCTCGTAGAAGCAAGCAAGGAAGAAGACTTCAAACCATCCGTTGAATCACTCTCTCGTGCCTTTAACTTGACTGAGAAGGCAGAAGGAGTAGCCACAGTTGATTCAGCTCTCTTTGAGAATGAAGAAGAGAAAACCTTGGCAGAAGCAGTAGAATCACTCGTTTTGTCAGGGACTGCCAGTCAGCAATTGAAACAGCTCTTTGCTCTTAGCCCAGTCATTGATGCATTCTTTGAGAATACCATGGTTATGGCTGAAAATGAAGCAGTCCGTCAAAATCGTTTGGCAATCTTGTCTCAATTAACCAAGAAAGCAGCTAAACTTGCACGTTTTAACCAAATCAATACCAAATAAAATCTGTTAAACGGATTAAATCTTATCATAAAGGAGAGAAACATGGATCCTAAAAAAATTGATCGTATCAATGAGCTTGCCAAAAAGAAAAAAGCAGAAGGCTTGACATCAGAAGAAAAAGTGGAACAAGCTAAACTACGTGAGGAGTACATTGAAGGTTATCGTCGCTCTGTTCGTCACCACATTGAGGGAATCAAAATTGTGGACGAAGAAGGTAATGATGTTACACCAGAAAAACTACGTCAGGTACAACGTGAAAAAGGATTACATGGTCGTAGTCTTGATGATCCAAATTCATAATATGTATTCTTTCTTTTTTAAAACTAAATGACTATAACATGAGATTTCCTTTCTCTTTTTACATAATACAATTTTAAAACTCCATTGAAACAGTTGTCTCTATAGAGTAGGAATTCCTGAAGAACAGCTTAGGTGACCTTCTTTATCGATGAGGATGGCTTCGATGCCCTCAAAACTTTCGACTTGCCAGAGGATAGAAGCATGTCTTTCTCCAAAGAGTCGAGTCGTTCAGATTTCGCCATCGACTGATTTATCAGAGATGATTGTTAGACTCGCTAGTTCCGTTTCAACAGGATATCCTGTTTGATTAGACTTCCTGCGAAACAA
>NZ_VMLM01000080.1:0-14239 GCF_013276695.1 Streptococcus sp. 4155 | reverse complement strand
GTTTCGCAGGAAGTCTATTCAAGCTAATCCCACTTCAATCCCACATGTTCGTTCATTTCTTTATAGGCTGTATCAATTCGTTCCTTAGTCGCTTCATCTAACTGGTCACGATGACTGCCACCCTCTATAAAATCTTCCAAGATATAGGTTTGATAATGATATAAAGGATAGCCTTCTGGTGAAAAGGTTCCCTTTGGTGTTCGATTGACCCAAGTAGGATGAGCTTTAGCTGTTCCGATAGTTGTTTTTCCATCCTTCTTCTTAATGGTTACATCCATGAGAACGCCACGTTCAGTCCACTTAGCATTTTCTTCATCTCCCATAGATTCAATCCGTTGATTGGAAATGAAGTTCCCCATTGAATAGATAATGAGTTTCTTGTCTCCATCTTTTTCAACCGTTTCAGATGGTTCCACAACGTGAGGATGCCCTCCAAAAATAATATCCGCCCCCCAATCAATCATCTTGTGATAAAGAGCTTTTTGTTCCTCAGTTGGTTCCAATCGATACTCCACACCCATCTGAGGCATGATAATGGTGATATCTGCTTCCTTCTCTGCCCGTTCAATTTCAGCCTTCATCTTATCTTCGTTTAAATCTGAAAGATAACGATTATAGTCTTCCTGAGAAATATACCGTTCAATTCCATTGAATCCATAGGAATAGGCCAAAAGAGCAACCTTGATTCCATTCACTTCCTTAATGACCAACGGAGCCTGATCACGTGGTTCATGCGTATAAACTCCGATTGGAGTGATTCCAGCTTTTTCAATAATATCGGCCGTTGAAATAACTCCCTCAATTTGCGAATCCAAAATATGATTATGAGCTAAATCTAGCACATGATAACCTGCATCCTTAATGGCATCCATAACTTCAGCAGGAGCATTAAAGAGAGGATAACCCGCTAAATAATGATCCTTATTGATGGTTCCTTCAAAATCACCAATAGCTAAATCTGCTTGCTTGAGCCAAGGTGTCACATACTCAAAATTCTCATGAAAGTCATAGGTACCGTCTTCTTTTTTAGCTGAAAAGAAAAGTCCATCGTGGTAGAGCAAATCCCCATTAGCCATAATTCTGGCAGTTTTTTCCTCTTCCTGCTCCTGAGACTTTTGCTTAGTCCCCTCTTGAGAAATAGTATCTCGTTTTTGACTGGTTAAAGGGATTCCTTGGAAACTTTCAACCAACAAGACCAAGCCCATTGATAAAGCAACTGCTAGCAAGAGTACCGCCACAAATCCTTTATTGCTCCACCTGCGATAACTCCTAAAAAAGTTTACCAAGCCCTTCATAAAACGAAAAGCTAAACCACCCTGATTTCGATTTTGTCTTCTTTTCATCTTCATTCTCCCTACTTTCTTATGCAAGCCTTTTCTTTTTATTATATCATAGATAAGTAATTCTTTCACAATTGATACTCTTCGAAAATCTCTTCAAACCACGTCAGCGTCGCCTTACCGTATATATGTTACCGACNNGCAACCTGCGGCTAGCTTTTTAGTTTGCTCTTTGATTTTTATTGAGTATGAATTGAACTTCCTATCTATTTTCTATAAATCCTAAAGGCTATAATACTTTCAATCCTTGACATTTTGTGATATCATGTAGAGGTAATGAAAGGAGAGAAAATGTCTGCAATAGAACGTATTACAAAAGCTGCTCACTTAATTGATATGAACGATATTATCCGCGAGGGGAACCCAACTCTACGCGCAGTTGCTGAGGAAGTTACTTTCCCCTTATCTGATCAGGAAATCATCCTTGGCGAAAAGATGATGCAATTCCTTAAACATTCCCAAGATCCTGTCATGGCTGAAAAATTGGGACTCCGCGGTGGGGTTGGACTGGCTGCTCCTCAATTGGATATCTCAAAACGCATTATCGCTGTTTTGGTACCTAATATTGTTGAAGAAGGCGAAACTCCGCAGGAAGCCTACGACTTGCAAGCCATTATGTACAATCCAAAAATCGTCTCTCACTCTGTTCAAGACGCTGCTCTTGGTGAAGGAGAAGGTTGCCTGTCTGTAGACCGCAACGTGCCTGGCTATGTTGTTCGCCATGCCCGCGTTACTGTTGACTACTTTGACAAAGATGGAGAAAAACACCGTATCAAACTCAAAGGCTACAACTCCATTGTTGTTCAGCATGAAATTGACCACATTAACGGTATCATGTTTTACGATCGTATCAATGAAAAAGACCCATTTGCAGTTAAAGATGGTTTACTGATTCTAGAATAAAGAAAATCCCGTTGCAAGACGGGGTTTTGTGTTATAATAGAGGCATGAAAACAAATGATATTGTCTATGGCGTCCACGCCGTTACCGAAGCCCTCCTTGCAAATACTGGAAACAAACTCTACCTCCAAGAAAATCTCCGAGGTAAGAATCTTGAGAAAGTCAAGGAACTGGCTACAGAAAAGAAGGTGTCCATTTCTTGGACCTCAAAAAAATCCCTCTCTGAGATGACTGAAGGTGCTGTCCACCAAGGTTTTGTTTTACGAGTGTCCGAATTTGCCTATAGCGAGCTAGATCACATCCTTTCCAAAACACGCCAAGAAGAAAATCCTTTGCTATTGATTCTGGATGGTTTGACTGACCCTCACAACCTAGGATCCATCCTGAGAACAGCCGATGCGACCAATGTTTCAGGTGTCATCATTCCCAAGCACCGTGCTGTAGGTGTTACCCCCGTCGTTGCCAAAACGGCCACAGGTGCTATCGAGCACGTTCCCATCGCCCGAGTGACCAATCTGAGCCAAACTCTGGACAAAGTCAAGGATGAAGGCTTCTGGACCTTTGGAACGGATATGAACGGTACTCCTTGCCATAAGTGGAATACAAAAGGGAAAATCGCCCTCATCATCGGAAATGAAGGAAAAGGCATCTCTAGCAACATTAAAAAACAGGTCGATGAAATGATTACCATTCCCATGAATGGCCATGTTCAAAGCCTTAATGCCAGTGTTGCTGCGGCCATTCTCATGTACGAAGTTTTCCGAAACAGACTATAAAAAAGTTTCCAGTCATCTGATTGGAAACTTTTTTATGATTAACTATGTTCTGTGATAAATTTATAGGCTTCTTGACCAGCGATAGCTCCATCTCCAACCGCTGTTGTTACTTGGCGAAGGTCTTTCTGGCGAACATCTCCAACTGCAAAGATACCGTCAACTGCAGTTTTCATGTGGTTATCTGTCACAATCCAGCCTGCCTGATCTTGGATATTCAATTCTTTAACAAAATCGCTAAGAGGGTCCAATCCAACATAGATAAAGACGCCACCGAAGGCTTGTTCTGTCACTTGACATGTTTTCACATTTTCAAATACGACAGATTCTACTCGGTTTTCACCCTTGATTTCCTTCACTACAGAATCCCAGATAAAGCTGATTTTCTCATTCGCAAAGGCGCGGTCTTGTAAAACCTTTTGAGCACGAAGTTGGTCACGACGGTGAACAATGGTAACAGTCTTAGCAAAACGAGTCAAGAAGAGGGCTTCTTCAACAGCTGAATCTCCACCACCAACTACCAACAAATCTTGGTCACGGAAGAAAGCACCATCACACACAGCACAGTAAGAAACACCACGACTGTTCAGTTCTTCTTCTCCAGGTACTCCCAAAGGACGGTGTTTAGAACCAGTTGCTACGATAACGGTACGAGTTTCATATGTTTGGTCGTCAGTCATCACTTTCTTAAAATCACCATGGTCTTCGACATTTTCAACATATCCATAAATGTGCTCAACACCGAGATTTTCAAGCGGTTCAAACATCTTTTCTGCCAATTCAGGTCCACTAATATTAGCATATCCTGGGTAATTTTCGATATCAGATGTATTATTCATCTGACCACCTGGCAGACCACCTTCAATCAAAGCTACTTTCAAATTGCTTCGAGCAGCATACAAGGCTGCAGTCATCCCTGCAGGTCCAGCACCGATAATAATAGTATCGTACATATAGTTTCCTTCTTTCTTGTTGTAACTATCTTTATTCTAACTCTTTCTTGTCAATCACGCAAGGATTATGCCTTGAAAACAAGAATTAAACTCATAACCGCAAAGGATAATACTGGAACAACCAAGACCCCAATCATAATCATATCATAGAGATGGGCTTGGCGAGCCTTGGCTGTCTTATCAACTCCCGACATGGCTCTCAGTCCAATCCAAATTCCTAAAAAAATCAGGACGAGGATGGTGGTTAAGATCAAACTCTCGAAATATAAAGAAAATAGTTGCAGTAGCATGATTTCTCTCATTTCTATCTTTTTTAAAGAGTAAACTCAGCTAGTCCAGCTAACTGAGTTTTTCTTTATCTATTATATCAAATATAAGTCCGTTTGTAACTAGCGAAGAATTCTTTTGTCCGCTCTTCTTTAGGATGGTGGATAATCTCATCTGGTGTTCCAGACTCGATGATTTTCCCCTTATCTAAGAAGAGAATCTTATCAGCCACTTGGGCTACAAAGGACATGTCATGACTGACCAAAATCATGGTCTGACCTGACTTAGCAGCATCTGCAATAGACTTCTCTACTTCACCGACCAATTCTGGGTCAAGGGCTGAAGTTGGTTCATCTAAGAGCAAGACATCTGGTTTCATAGCAAGCGCACGCGCCAAGGCAACCCGTTGCTTTTGTCCACCTGATAAATGGCGAGGGTAATGGTTTTCACGATCAGAAAGCCCAACCTTAGCCAACTCTTCCTTGGCAATCTTAGTCGCTTCTTGGTCAGATAATTTCTTGACAACAACCAAGCCTTCTTTCACATTATCAAGTGCTGTACGGCGCTCAAACAAATTAAACTGCTGAAATACCATAGATAACTTGCGACGTAGGGCAAGGATTTCTTCTTGAGTGATTTTAGAAAAATCAACCGAGAAATCATCAATCTGAATCGAGCCACTATCAGGTGTTTCAAGATAATTGAGACTGCGAAGAAAGGTTGATTTTCCAGCTCCTGAAGAACCAATCAAGGCTACAACTTCCCCTTTTTGAATATCCAAGTCCAGATGATCCAAGACAGTCTGTCCTGAAAAGGATTTGCTTAAATTCGAAATCTTAATCATTAACGAAGGTCTCCTTTCACATCTGTTTGCACTGTATCTGGTGCAGAAATAGCCATTTTTCTCTCGATGAAACGACCAAGGCTCTCAATTCCGATATTGACTACCCAATAAACAAGAGCAACGGAGATGAAGCGCTCAAAATAACGATAATCGGCACCACCCAAAATCTGAGCTTGGGCAAAGACTTCCACAACACCCGCACTAAAGGCTAGGGAAGTTCCCTTGGTCAAGCCGATGAGGGAGTTAATCAAGGTTGGAGTTGCCACAACTGCTGCATTTGGAATAATCACTCGTCGATAAACTTGCGCTCGGGTCATACCCAGACTGCGTGCCGCCTCAATCTCACCAGGGTTAACTGAGAGAATGGCTGCACGAATGGTTTCACTAGCATAAGCTGCCTCATTAAAGGCAAAGGCGACAATCGCAAAAGCAGCGGCTGGAATCGCATTGATATTGAGACCAGTTCCCCATTGCTGATTGAGAGCTTTCAAAGCCAAAGGAATTCCGTAGTAGGTCAACATGAGCTGCACTAAAATCGGTGTCCCTTTTAAGAAACTAACAAAGAAGGCCTGCAAGGGATATAAAATCTTGACACGATTGATCTTCACAATGGCAAAAAGAAGCGCCAAAACCAAGCCAAAAAAGGCACCACCAATTGTCAACATAATCGTTGTTGGAAGTTGTTGAACAATTCTCGGAATTCCATCAAAGACCGAACGCAAGCTAAAAAGCTTGCCATCCGGAATCAATTGCATCAAGTTTTGATACCAATCTGATGCTAAAATCGTTGTAACATTCATAAAAACATCCTCTCCTGATAATGATTCATTCTACCATACTTCTGCCGTCAATGAAATTATTTGCTACGGTCAGATACAGTCTTTGTCTACCTACTAGTTTATCATACTTTAAAACAGGGAGGTTATATATTTTATCTATCAGAGAGATAAGTAAAAACTATTTCAATCCCAATTCTTCATAAGGTTTTCGATAACCGATTTGTTTAACAGTTCCATTTTCTACTAAAATTGGCCGTTTTAACAACATGCCGTCGCTTGCTAGCAACTCAGCTGCTTCTTGGTTTGACAGACTTCCTACCTTATCTTTTAACCCTAATTCACGGTATTTGATTCCACTGGTGTTAAAAAATTGCTTCAATTCAAACCCTGAGGTTTCCAGCCAGTTTAAAATAACTTCTTGGCTAGGTGTTTCTTCGGCGATATGGACGGCTTTGTAGTCCACACCGAGTTGGTTTAATTCTTGTTTTGCTTTTTTACAAGTTGAACATTTTGGGTATTCGATAAATTCTAACATGTCTTTCACTTTCTATTATTTATATCTTTAAAATCTGCGCCTTCATACTCCAAGAGCCAGGCTTTCTTTTCCACTCCTGCGGCATAACCAGTCAGACGCTTGCCTGCTCCCAGCACACGGTGACAAGGTACTAGAATAGACCAAGGATTGCGTCCTACCGCTCCACCAATTGCTTGAGCAGAAGGCACTTGCAGGTCTTGGGCTATTTGCCCATATGTCACTGTCTGACCATAAGGAATTCCCTGTAAATAGTCCCAAACTCGCTTTTCAAAATCCGTTCCAATTGGAGCCAAGGGCAAGTCGGATAAATCCTTAGGCTTGCCTTTAAAGTAAGCATCTAAGCAAGTAATAACTGGGTCTAAAATGGGATGACTAACAACTGCTTCTATCGTCTCATCTCCTAGTCCCCTCTCAAAATGCTTCTGCTCCTGAACCCAAATTCCATACAAATAATGGTCATCAGCTACGAGAGAAAGGGAGCCAATCGGCGAAGAATAGAGCATTTTTACATACTTCTTTTGCATTATTTCTTTAATTTTTGATAGGCCAAGCGTTCGCCATCAACTGGAACCTTACCAACCTGTTTAAAACCGAGTTTTTCAAAAATATGCTGCATAGCTTTGTTTTCAGCATGCGTATCTGAGCGAAAATCTAGATAATCAAAACCTTCAATCAAGCCCTCTAAAAAGGTTTGAGCAACTCCCTGTCCCTGCACATCTGCTGCCACAGCAATACGGTGAAAGACTAGGTACTCTGACTCCCCAACTTGCCAGTTGCCTTCATAAATGGCTTCATAGGCTGCCTCTGGACTCTTGGTCACAGCAGCATAGGCTAGTAGTTCTCCCTCTTCCAAGGCTACATAGGCTTGACCTGAGATAATATCTTCAATAATAATATCAGCATTTGGATAACCATTTTGCCACTGGTCACTACCAGCATCCGCTAAACATTTTTTAGCATCCTCCATCACTTGCATGATGTCATCTACTTCATTTGGAAAAGCTAAACGAATCTCCATCTTTTCTCCTCATTTCTGACTAGTTTCTCCCATCCTAGCATAATTTAAGTCTTTCTACAAGCAGTTAAAACTTGACTTTCTGTTTTTGTTATTTTATAATCTAGTTATTAAAACTAGATAAAAAGGAGTTGAAAATGAAAACTACCTTTTCCTACCCAAAATGGGCAGAAATTCCAAATATTGACCTCTATCTGGACCAGGTTTTACTCTATGTCAATCAGGTCTGTGCCCCTATCTCTCCTGATAAAGACAAAGGCTTGACAGCATCTATGGTTAACAATTATGTCAAACATGGTTACCTGACAAAACCTGACAAGAAAAAATACCAACGTCAACAGATTGCCCGTCTGATTGCTATCACAACCCTCAAGTCTGTATTTTCGATTCAAGAAATCGCTCAGACACTGAATACTCTACAAAGTCAAGCAAGTTCAGAGCAACTCTACGATGCTTTTGTGAACTACATGAACCAAGGAATTGACCCAGCTAACCCTATCATCCAAACCAGCTGCCAAACCGTTAAACTCTATCATCAAACCCTAGCCTTAATCCATCATACTCAAGAGGAGGTAATCCAATGAACACTAGTCTTAAACTCAGCAAACAACTCAGTTTCGGAGAAGAGATTGCTAATAGTGTGACCCATGCTGTGGGTGCAGTCATCATGCTCATCTTACTCCCTATTTCATCCACCTATAGTTACGAAGCACATGGCTTTTTATCCTCTATCGGCGTTTCCATTTTCGTTATCAGTCTCTTTCTCATGTTCCTCTCATCCACCATTTACCACTCTATGGCCTATGGTTCGACCCACAAATACGTCTTGAGAATTATTGACCATTCTATGATTTATGTGGCTATCGCAGGCTCTTATACGCCAGTCGTCTTAACCTTGATGAATAACTGGTTTGGCTATCTGATTATTGCTATCCAATGGGGAACGACCATCTTTGGTATTCTCTATAAAATCCTTGCTAAAAAAGTCAATGAAAAATTTAGCCTTGCTCTTTACCTGATTATGGGCTGGTTGGTTCTGGCTATCATTCCTGCCATTATCAGTCAAACGACACCAATTTTCTGGAGTCTCATGGTAACTGGCGGACTCTCTTATACAGTTGGGGCTGGATTTTACGCCAAGAAAAAACCTTATTTCCACATGATTTGGCATCTCTTTATCCTAGCTGCGTCCGCACTCCAATACATCGCCATTGTTTATTACATGTAAAACTCTAAGCAGGCAGAGCCTGCTTAGAGTTTTATAATCGAATTTCCTAAAGAGGAAGCAATATGAAAGCCGTCATTGCTTGTGCTCATAAGATCTTCAGAATCATTTACAAACTACTCTCCACCAAGCATACTTATCAAAAAGAAAAGGCGCTAGGACTGAGGAAACATTTCTAACGCAAAAACTAAAAAAATTTCAATTATAGTATAGCACAGGAAGTGATTTTTTGCGCTTTTTTACTATCTTTTTTCTTCACATATATTTATAAAGTACTGGTGCAAGCTTACATCATCAGTCAATTCAGGATGAAAAGAAGTTACCAACATATTTTTTTCTTGGGCTGCAACGATTTGATTATTCACTGTTGCTAGAATTTCTACATCTTCTCCAACACTGCTGATAATTGGACCACGGATAAAGGTCATTGGAATCTGACCAACTCCCTTACATTCTGCTTCCGTATAGAAACTTCCTAATTGGCGCCCATAGGCATTGCGCTCGACCACCATATCCATAGTTCCTAGATGACTCTCTTTCTGAGAAGTAATTTCCTTAGCCAGCAAAATCAAGCCTGCACAGGTTCCAAATACTGGTAAACCAGATAGAATGGCTTCTCGAATGGGAATCAGCATGTCCTGGTCTCGTAAGAGCTTGCCCATGGTTGTAGACTCACCACCAGGCAAAATCAAACCCGACAAGTCACTCTGAGATTTCTGAAAATCCTCTAAATTTCTGATTTCAACACTCTCGACACCTAATTGATCTAGCACTTTTGCATGCTCTGCAAAGGCACCTTGCAAGGCCAATATTCCGATTTTCATCTATTTTCCTCGCTCAGCCATGAGAATTTGGATCTCATTTTCATTGATACCAACCATAGCTTCTCCTAGATCTTCAGAGATTTGAGCTAGGATTTGAGGATTACGGAAGTTAGTCACAGCCTTAACAATGGCACTCGCTCGTTTAACAGGATCGCCTGACTTAAAAATACCTGAACCGACAAATACACCCTCTGCCCCTAATTGCATCATAAGTGCAGCATCTGCTGGCGTTGCAACGCCTCCAGCTGCGAAGTTTACAACTGGCAATTTCCCATGTTCATGGACGTATTGAACCAATTCTACAGGGACTTGCAATTCCTTGGCAGCAACATAAAGTTCGTCCTCGCGTAGGTTTTGAATACGGCGAATTTCCTGATTCATCATACGCATATGGCGAACAGCTTGGACAATATCTCCTGTACCCGGTTCTCCTTTAGTACGAATCATGGAAGCACCTTCAGCGATACGACGCAAGGCTTCCCCCAAGTCCTTAGCTCCACAGACAAAAGGTACTTGAAATTCTTTCTTGTCCACATGGAAACGATCGTCAGCTGGAGATAAAACTTCACTCTCATCGATATAGTCAATCTCAATAGCCTCTAAAATCTGAGCTTCAACAAAATGCCCGATTCTAACCTTAGCCATCACTGGAATGCTAACCGCTTCTTGGATTTCCTTAATCATCTTTGGATCACTCATACGGGAAACACCACCAGCTGCACGAATATCAGCTGGAATCCGCTCCAAAGCCATAACAGCAGCCGCACCAGCAGCCTCTGCAATACGAGCCTGTTCAGGATTTTGAACGTCCATGATAACCCCACCTTTGAGCATCTGTGCCAAATTTTTATTTAATTCATAACGATTTTCAGTCATTTGTTTTATCCTCATCATTTATATTGGTAGCTACCATTTCATTTTAAAATAGAACAGAGTGAATCACAAGATAAAAAAAGAAGAATTGTGTGGGTACAGATTGAATCGAGTAGGGGCTAAGACTAGTCCCTCTCACACCACCGTAGGTGCCGTTCGGCATAGGGCAGTTCAACTAATACTCATATCTATTTTCAAAAAGCATTCTGGTTCATTCTCTTTTAACGATGGACTTTACAACACTCCTCTCTAATCCTTGTATGATCTCTTGAAATGTATCAATGCCAGCTTCCAAGGTTTGAAATGCTTTATTCTGGAAGCCACCTTCACCAAGCTCTTTCTGCATCTGTTCAATAGGATTCATCTCTGGCCTGTATGGGGGAATAAAGGGAAAGCCAATATGATTTGGAATAGTTAAGCTACTTGATGGATGCCCTAGGGCATGATCCATGACTAGTAAAATAAAATCAGTTGGATAGGCCTGTGACAGTTCTTGTAAACAAGCTTTCCTCCATTCAGTATGGCATCCTCCGGCAAGCAGGAAAAAGGATGCTCCTCTATAAGCATCAACAGCTCTCTAACAGTAAGAGAATTCATGCACGGAATGACTATGGACAGGAGGACCTATTCCTTTAGGTGGCTAACAAGATCCTAGTTTACTGCCTATCCGAAACCAGCCTCATCTTTGATGCATGAACCCAAGCTTACGAAAGCATCTACTATCTTTAAAGCGTTTTCTTACCTTCTTGAATAGAGATGGGATGTTTAGACGCGGCAATGGTTTGAGCGCCTGCTTTCTTAGGATCTAGGGCAACAGTGCGCCAGCTATGTCGCTTCAACAGTTGACAGAAAGCATCACCTGTGTAGGAACGACTAATCTCCTTTTGATAGGACTGAAGAAATGGAGTATCACTAAACCTCCTGAGAAACAATCTCTAGAACACTTGTCCTACAACGGTCTGTATATCCTAGTCCGGTACGTTATAAGCAATGAATTCATTTTTATTACAATTCAATCTAGATTTTGCAGGAAATCTACTGTAACAACTTCCTCTTCCTCTGAAGTTTTCAAATGACCGGAAAACTATCTATTCCTTGACTGTCATATAAACGTGGTTACAACCACCACGTCTTTCTTGAAGGAGAGAGTCCGAACCTAACTCCTCATCCTTCTTTAAATTTCACCAAACTACAGTCTAGACGCTCTATCATCTCTTGATAGGATTTTCCCATCAAACAAAGCAGAACGATTGGAAGACTTTGTGTTAGAGGCTTAGTAAGGTCTTTAAAGAGAAAGGTGATTTCTTGTTTAGCTAATTTCATGTTACTATCGTACAATGCTTTTTGAAGTATGTCTAGTATTAACCACTCTTTTCATCACCCCACTACAAGTTGATAAAGAGCCACAAAACTTCAAGACTTTTCTAAGTATTTTCGATATAAGCATTAAATATATTTCAGAAAAAGCAACATTAACCTCCCTTAACTGAAACAAACTCAAGTTCACTAAATTGGTTAATAATTCTTTTCAAGTCTTTATCTGCTTTTTTCTCTGATACATCATATTCAGATGTTAATTTTCTCAATAAGTGGTCATATGAAATTGAAGTATCAATTTTAGACCATATAAAAAGATTTCTCTCTCCATCACTTATAACATTGATTTTACTTCGAGTATCCTTTAAATTATCATTAATATCAATTCCATTAATTGTAATTTCTCCTGAATCTTGTTTTAGAAGCGTTGTCATCATTTTTATTAAGGTTGTTTTGCCTGCCCCATTTTCTCCTAAAACTCCAATTATTTTTCCTCTTGGAATTTTTAATGAAACATTATTAATAGCTTACTTTTTCTTTTTAGTAAATTAATCTTCGTTTTTGTAAGATAACTTTTAGATACATTTTTTACTTCTAACATCGGAATTCTCCTAAATTGTTAAATATTCGATCACTTTCTTCTCCATCTTTTTATAACTGAGCAAGCCAATCACAATAAAAACTAATGAGAGAAGTAAAACTTTAAAAATCAATAGACATAGTTGAAGCGATTCCAAATCTCCAGAAGATATTAGTCTAACTATCTCTAAGCCATAAGTAATTGGTAATAAATCACCAACACATTTTAGAAAATCAAGAAGCACTGTCCTAGGAAATGTAACACCAGATACTAAAAATATCAAAATAAATAACGTATTCTGACTTATAAATGTATCTCTTAACCAGAGCATTATGTTAGCAACAAAAACACTCATAGAAAATGATATTAAAACAATAACAACATAACTCTCAACAGCCAATAGGATATTGGAGTTGCCATGAACTTTGCACCGAGCAAAATAGAAATAATAAAAAGTGAACAAAACTCCATAAAAGTTCTTCCAAGCTGTTCAATGAACACGCCTATATAATAGCTGAAAATACTATATGGAGTTATAAATAAGCTTTCCAAGGTTCCCTCTCGAACCTCAACCATCAATGAACGCCCTACATTCATCAAAATAGCAACAGCAACATTGTAGTAAAGCATCCCAGCAGCAGCGAAAGTAAAATAATCAATCACTTCTACTTGACTAACTACTAATTTGTTATTAAAAAGATAATGAGCAATTAACCAATACCCTAAAAGCTGAAAAATGGCATCTAACAATCGATTCAGGAATAGAGCTACTGGAAAAAATCTAGTATACATTTGAAAATTTCTAATTATTAATGCCTTAATCAACTTTCGATAATCTCCATTTCTACTCTTTTATAATCGTGCCAATCTCACCTCCTGATAAAAGAAGTGCATTCGCATCATCAGTATCAATATGCATTTCCAATCTATATTTATCACTCACTCTGCAATGAACATCATGCAAAGTAGCACTTTTTTCGCTTTTTACTTCAACAGAAACTATATCTCCATTTTTAAGACCCATTTCCTCAGCTTCTTCTGTGGCAAAGTGAATATGTCTATTAGCAATAATGCACCCTTCATCTAAATTAACTCTTCCATTAGGTCCTATAATGGTAATCGGTGAAGAGTTTTCAATCTCACTCGAAGTACGTACTGGTGGAGTTATCTTTAATAATCTAGAATCTGTTTTAGAAACCTCAACTTGTGTATAAGGACGAATTGGTCCTAATACCCTGACACGATTAATCTCGCCAGATGCCGACTGAATTGTAACCTGTTCTTCAGCAGCAAATTCACCAGGCTGATACAAATCTTTTAACTTGTTTAGTTGGTATCCTTCACCAAATAAAATATCTAAATGTTCCCTCTTTAAATGAACATGTCTAGCAGAAATGTTAATGATTACTTGATTAATTTCCATGATAATTTATCTCCTTTTCCTATTTATAATACCATATTTTTTTCTGATTCATTATACTCAAAATGAATCAAAGCCTCTTTATTCAGATACATACCCTCTTCATTGAGTAAATGATTCAAATCAGAGTTCCATTGTGACGGTTTATCTCCTATACTTTCTAAGTTCTCAACAAAAGTATAGATATAAAAGTTTGTTGCTCTATATTTTTCACCTCCTATATTAAAATCTCTAAATAAGCTTATTGCTAATATTTTATAGTCGCTTAGTTTCAAACAAGCATGTTATAATAAAGCTATGCATGTAGTACAGATTTTAAACAGCGAGCATTAGATTACATCAAAGAGGGGGCACAGCCATGTCGAGGCAGCCAAGGTTTTTGATGTCGGCGTCAGAACTCTCTTCACATGGAAAAAGAACTTACGTGAACAAGGACACTTAGAGAGGAAAAAGCGAGTCGTCAAAAACCGAAAGATTCCTTTAGAGGAATTGAAATCCTTTGTAGAGGCTCATCCAGATGCTTTTTTACGGGAAATTGCGGCACATTTTGATTGTGCTGTCCCTTCAGTATGGGCAGCTTTAAAGCAGATGAAG
>NZ_VMLM01000008.1:0-35627 GCF_013276695.1 Streptococcus sp. 4155 | reverse complement strand
CTTCCATGAATGATAGATAGCTTGTTATGACGCGCTTACTACTAGTCCAGACTCAGTTCATTATAGTGTCTGATTTCTCCGAGACTGACTCCCTTTCCTGAAATGCAAAAATCTCCTAGCAGGCTTTCCTGCTAGGAGATTTTCTTATGAGAGGTACTTGTTTCAACTTTGAAAATCGGATTTATCATCTGATGTTTATCAAACAATCTACCAATTAAGCTTCTTCGTCTTCTTTACGACGACGTCCTGCAAGACCAAGACCAAGTAAGGCACTTGCGGCAGCTGCTACCATAGCTACAGTAGAATCTGCTGTACCTGTATTTGGCAATTCTTTAGATGCTTTAGGCGCATTTGCTTGTGCTGATGCTTCTCGTTTAGCGTTACCCTCAATGGCTTGAATCTTAGCTGCGGCTGCCTTGTCAATTTCTGACTTAGCTTGTTCTTTACCAACTTCCGCAACATCTGAAATAGCTTTCTTACCGGCTGCTTCTTTTTCGTCTACAGCTGTTTGGTCTGCGGCTTGTTCAATTTCTGACTTAGCTGCTTCTGCGGCAGTTCTAACCGCTTCTTTAGCTTTCGCTTTGTCTGCTTCTGAAAGTTTAGCGTTACCCTCAATGGCTTGAATCTTAGCTGCGGCTGCCTTGTCAATTTCATCTGTAGCATTAGACTTAATAGATGCTTCCTGACTCGAATTAGCTAATTCCTGTCTTTTTTCCAATAAAGTTTGTAAAATAGTTTGATACTCAGTGGTACTCTTTGTATCTTGTTGCAGTAGTTGATTTGCTTCCACTAATGCTTCTTCATATCGTCTTTGTGATTCTGGAGTTTTAAAATTCTTATCTTTTTCTTCACTTTCTTTCAATTTCGTATATATTTTTTGTAAAAGGCTCTTTGCAACCCCTCCAATATTTTGTGTCACATGGAAATCACGACCAGAAATAGGTAGAGCATAGTGGCGATGACTCGATTGATATCCCATCCCCAAATGATCATTGTCAGCAGAACTTATTTTCACAGTATAGTCTGTTACACCTGCTGGTAATTCAATCTCTCTACTAGTAAATCTACCTGCCATTCCATTTGGGGTATAGCCTGCTTGCGCCATTTGATTCTCAAGACCTTGCTTGTCTAAGGTACCCGTCCAAGGTTTTTCTATGAATTCCCTCGTGACACGGCTACCATCTGAAGCCTTAAGTACTATCATATCCTTATTACTTGTATTATTTTGTGGATCAAAAGCTACATCATACACTGGTTTTGTAGATGATTCCGAAGTGAAAACTTGTACCCTATACTTCGCCTTTGTTCCATCAATGTCGCCAGAATATCCTGTCTTAAATGTTATTTTAACTTTTGAACCACTGTCTGGTGAATATGCTTTAAAGGTCTTTTGAATACCATTATAGCCTTTAAGACCATATGATAATGTTGGTCCTAAACCACTGTTCTGGTAAGCTTTGCCGTTGAAGGTTTGCTCATTTTCACTTGCTTTCGTTCTGACTTCCGATAAGAACAGCATATAATCTGCATCTCTATCGATTGCTTGCTCTCTGAGATAGGTATAAGATTTTCCGGTCTTAAAATTTCTAACCGTATTTATCGTTTCAAGAGGAAACACACCGTTATCTGTTTTTCTTGCAATAGCAAACTTACCATTTCCTTCTGAATCTGTTATAGCAGTCCAACCACCAAATTCATTT
The DNA here is from genome assembly GCF_013276695.1 of Streptococcus sp. 4155. Lineage (NCBI taxonomy): Bacteria > Bacillati > Bacillota > Bacilli > Lactobacillales > Streptococcaceae > Streptococcus > Streptococcus sp. 4155. The sequence goes on along the minus strand of NZ_VMLM01000008.1, from coordinate 33,927 downwards.
ATATTCTGGACATCTCCTTTTTCAACACCTGTAGCCGCTCCGAGAGAATCCAATTCCTCGGAAACTTTCTTGTTATTTTCAACTGTATCATCCAAAGCACGAAGTTTTCTAGCAAGCTCTTCTACACTATCATCATCACTTGCGCCTTCAAATACTTGATTTGCATCTGAATCGGCATCAGCTGCAGTCGCTGGTGGGGCAGGGTCTGCATCACGTCTTTTACGTACTTTTGGCTTGTTGCTTGCTTCTTCTGATCTTGTACCTTCACCTTCAGATTTTGGAGAGCTAGAGTCCCCACTCACAGAGTTTTCATCCGATTGAGTCTTTGTTGTAGTTTCGCTTCTTTCAGATGAGTTGGCTTCTTCCTCTTTGGTCTCTGGATGACTTTCTTGCTTGCCTTCATCCCCTGCTTCAGTATTGGTTGCAGATCCTTGTTCCTTTGCAGCAGGAGCAGCGTAGGTTGGCTGCTGTTCCTCTGATTTTTTCTCTATTTCCGAATCCTTATCAGCTGCCACCTCCTCATTTGACTGTACGGCCTGCGCTTCCGCAGCAGATACCGCTCCACTTCCCATAAAGAGATACAGCGCCGCCACGGCTACCGAGGCCGCTCCAAAACTAACCTTCCGAATCGAAAAACGTAATTGTTTTTCTCTATCTTCATTACCTTTATAAAACATATATCATTTTGCTCCTTTTCCGATAATTATCGGTTAATATATAATGGAAGGGCAAATAAAAAGCCCCCCCTAAAATATTTGAGCATACTTTAGGTAGGTTTAACTCATTATACTCTCTTTCTTTTTATAAATCAAACATTATGAACTAAGCTTGATATCATGTATCTTATCGTGGAAATATTGACTTCATTTTCTCCTGAAATTTGTTTTTTACCCAGCCTCAACATATATACGGCAAGCTGAAACCAACATTGTTTGACTTGATCGTCAAGCTTTTCACTTCACCACCTGCTAGCTGTTTTAAAAGAAAAAACGCTTGAAAAATCAGCGTTATTCTTCGTATATTATTAAAATATATGATTCTATCAGTTTTTTAGAAATATTTTATAGTTCAAGAACGATAAGCTCGAGAAACAGCTAGAGTTTCAAATTGCACTACTATCATACAAAACTCTTTGGTCCTATTTATTTTTATCACAATTTTGATTTATAGTTCTCCGAATACCTTTTAAATGTGAAAGCATTTCATTGGAGCTTTGAAAAATATATACACTGTTTTTATTCGTATGTTAACTTGATAGAATCTTTGTCTTCAAGCATTTTTTTAATGTTAACGACAGGCAATATGAAGTTGGGGAACTCATTACCCCGAGTAATCATATCAGATACGATAGGCCGAATATAGGACCAAAGAATTGCTAAACCATTCTCTTTAAGAAAAGTTTCAAAATCAATATCAAATTCTGTCTCGTCATATATAAATGAAAATTCTCCAACAATATCTACAATAAGCTCAAAAGCAGAATCATCTGAATCTATATTTCCTTGCTTTGTTATCAAGTTAACATAAGCAAGGTTTTCAGATTTTCTTATTAAAATCTGTGCAGACAATTCAGGCTGTAAATTAATAGTACTATTTGTTTGGTCAAAACTAGGATTTCTTCGATACGATACTTCATTTAAAAAGTAATCTTTAAATTGTAAAGAGGACATTAAGCTGCCACCTCACTATTTTCTTTTGTTGTAATTAAGTTTTCAGAATCTATTGGTAAATATGAAAAACATGACTTCTTGTTTTTTATATTATATTTAGGCATTGCATTTACTTTAGTTACAGAATTCAAATCATCAAACTCTTTTTGATTATTTAATTGAGGAGTAAAATGGATTTCATCTTTATATTTTTTAAGACTTCCTGATATATTCAAATCATAATCAAATTCATTGTTTACTGAATAAATTTTGTTGGCCTTAATATTTTCAACTAATTCTTGGAACATTGGAGAATCCATCAAAGAAAATTCTTCAGTTCCTAAAAAGTTTGACAATAAACTCATAAAAGCCTCCTTATTTATAAAATGTTTGTAATACAATTTAAATCACGGATACAAATTTCCTCTCCGTTCTTTCCGTTAATTACTGGTAAAAATGGAATATCTGTATATTTTTTAGACTGCACGGCTTCATAATTTTTCCCATGCTGAGACGCTAAATCAAGCAACAGCTCAATAATTAATCCTTGATTTTGGTTAAGAAGAGTAGCTCTATTTTTGGCTCCGCTATCTGCAATATCTGTAATCTCACGTTCAATTTGAATAGATGCCGCTTGTCGATATTCCTCTAATAAGCTTTGGTTTGCTGGGTCATCCAACATAAAAATATTGTTCATAGAGCTTAGGATGATTTTAGCATGAATTAACTCAGACCTAACCCCGGGTTTGCTTAGTTCAAATGACTTATACTTTGCTACATAAGCAGAAGCAATCGTTTTACCAGTATCTTTGTCAAAAGGTAGAAAAAAGTAAATACCATTACCCAAGTCGTTCGGATGTCTCTGTTTATGAATACCAGGTTTATATTTCTCATAAGAAAAACCAGCAGATAGAATCTTTTCTTTTATTGATGGTGCCGTGCCACCCACTATATTGTAGCATAGAACTTCCTGATGAAGCTACTAACTTGATTATACTGTTAAAGCTTAGATAATTCAACTATTACGGGATTTTTTGAAAACATTCTAGCGATTTCCAGAACGGAACTGAGCATTAAGACAATAACTACCTCACCTTATCATACCGAAATTATCGGATTTTATCAGAATTAAAACCCCATAAAATCGGGCTTTTTCCATTCTTCAAGAAAACGCTTTTTTGAAGAATAGGATTGTAATTTCTGGTTCTAATCGTTCAAAATGCGTGTTTTTGCAAAATAGAAATGCAAGCCAGAACCTGCAAAAACATTATCTATTCTAAATAGTCTTTTTCTGTTATGACTCTTAATCTAGTAGAATAATTCTGGAATGTTGAGAATTTAAAGCGTTTAGGATCTTCAAGTTTGTTTCTATCGTTCATTTCTAAAGCACCGTTATAGTCTATAATAGCTTTTATCAACTTATTAATTATAGCTCTATCATTGTCCATTACTTTATAATAATCTTCGATTTTTCGAAGTCGAAAAGTAGTATTTAGCAAATAACTTTCATCTTCTAAAATCAAGGTTTTACCAATATCTAATCCTTCAACATACCCTTCTTTTGCTGAATTTCGAAGCTTATACTTCAACTGATACTTTTTAGGAATATAACTTCTAAATGGAATCAAGAAAGTTAGCCCCTGTATTTTGACAACAGTTACCGCAAATCCCCTTCCTTTATTCATTACTTCCTTCGTCTTAAAGTCATAGTCCATCGCTTGAATAAGGTCGTAATCCTTGCACATTTTTAAATCAATTTGACCTAATTTTAACTTTTTGCTTTTCATTTCTATTCCCTAGATAAAAAGCTCACTAAAAAGTGAGCAACATTTCCAATGAGATACTTCTGTTGACGAGCGCGTCTCTCCGCCCCCTCATTGCCTCACGAAAAGGCTAGACGAATCGAAAGGAGGTGAGTTTTCCTGTTTTCAATTCTACTTATTCTTACACATTTTTTTAATTTTGTCAAACAAAAAAACGCAAGCCTAAGCCTGCGGTGAGTGTAATCTATTTTGAAATTTTTAAATAAAAAAGGAGCATTTAAGCCCCTCCTTTGAAATAACGGACCCTTTGGCTGGTCGGTGTACCCAGCATCTCAGATACCTTTTTGCAAGGTGTGGCAGGAACCTTTCTGCCCTCAAATGTCTTTCGTTAATGTTATTCTAGCACTATCTAATTTTTTGTCAAGTTTTCTCAATCTACCAGACTGAATACGTATTAGCTACACCCTCAACAAATTTATACTCTTCGAAAATCCCTTCAAACCTCCTCAGCTTCCATCTGAAACCTCAAAACAGTGTTTTGAGCAACCTACAGCTAGCTTCCTAGTTTGCTCTTTGATTTTCATTGAGTATTAAAAAACTCTCTTATCTGAAACCATCACAAAAAAACAATTGAAATACTAAGCCTACACAGACTGATTCCAATTGTTTTTTAGATTGTTTAACAATCAATTTTACCATTCTTCATAGTCAAAACCATCATAATATGGATATTGTTCTGGCGGCGTTCCAACCGAACGTACGAGATAAGCTTCTTCGTCTTCCGCCTCGATTTCTCTCAGCACTTGGCATTCAAAACGCCATTCATCACCGAAGTCGAAAATAAACTTAAATGTTTGTTTGACACTTAGGGTATCCAGATAGACATTTTCTGTGTAACGTTCTTCAACATCATCACTAACAAAGCTAAGAAAGTAAGAATCTGCATGACTCCACGCAACATTATCCACGAAAAATGCATGAGCATGATCATTTGCAAAATCAAAACTCCATAAAATCACATCTGCTAGTTCTACTAACGTTTTTGTTTTTAGAATTTATATATGTCGGTAGCAACCTTTTTAAAATTTGACGAAAATGACCCAGGCTTCTACAGATGCTGGCTTTTCAGCTTCTATTTCTTGTTTTACTAATTTTAAGTGTACCACAATACCTCTAAGTGCTAATCGATAGAATTGCTCTTAGGAAACATTCCCTTTCTGCTATTTTATCATAAGTTTGTCTAACTGTGGCATTTGAAACTAGATAATTCTTCTGTTTCACGCGAAACACCCTGCGCCAGGCAAGGTGTTCTTGTTTTTTATGTCGTATAAATCGTTGAAGCTGTCGCAATAGTATGCCACTGGTTGGCTGTTGTGGCTGCGAAGTCCTTGTCTGCGTAGAAGTCGTTAAATGGCAGAATTTCCACTTCCAGCTCATCGATGAGGTCAAGCTGACCAGCCAGGTAAGCCTCGATGCGGCTTTCTGCTCGCTTGATGCGTTGCAAGAGTCCGCCCATACGGATGTCAACTGTATCCAAGCCAAAGACCTTGTTTTCTTTCAGCCATTGGTGGCTAAAGAGGGCATGGAAGTGTTCGATCGCGCTTCTGAGTTCTGGTAATTCTTGTCTGGCGATTTCTTGCAGACTTTCTTTATCATCCGCTTGATAGGCCTGACGAATACGTCGTCCCACATCCACTTTGCTACTTAAAATAGCATTCAACTGAGCCTGAGTTTCAAAGAGGTAAGCATAATTTCCTGCTTTTTCTTTGATGTCAGCAATAGTTCCCGCCGCCTGAGCGAAGTGTGGCTTGTCCTGTTCAGGTGTCATGTGTCGGTCAAGAATCGGACAGAGAACATCTTGATAAAAGACATAGCGGTTGGGATTGATACCGCTGAGATTGCCTGGTAGGTCTGGTAAGAGGTTGGCAAGGTCAATCTGCATAAAATCTTCAACCGTTAGACCAGTATTGGTCTTGAAGTACGCAGACAAACTATCTAGGTCATTGCGATAGCTGAGTTCTGCCCAGATTTGCAAGCTTGGGAGAATAGAAAACTGGGCAGTTTCACCACCATTGTCTCCCCAACCAGTTACAATGACTTCTTTGATGTCATTGGCACGGCAGGCTTTATTAGCCTCAATAGCTACTAGACGGCTGAAATGGTTGTGAGGCGTAAAGCCAATCCACTTCCAAGCTCCCCCTGCAAAGGCAAGGTCATGGCTAATCTTGTGATGGTTGCGGAAATTACGATTGTATTTTTCCTCGCTATCCTGATAATAGTCCCAGTAAACCAAGGTCACACGATCTTTGAGGCGGTCTAGGTAGACACGAGTTTCCTCTGGGATTTCCACGTCGCGGTCGTACTGGCCATCTGCTGACATAAGTTTAAAGAACATATCGCTCCACATCTGGCAGTGGAAACCATATTTGTCTGCAATATCCAGCACGCGCTCCAAGTGTTGGCACATGAGAAGACTACGATCCACAACACCGTTCAGAATCAAGTAGCGTCCCAAACCAACCAAGTGGGCTTCGTCCATCCCAATATTAACCTTGCGAGTTTGCAGTTTAGATAGAGTAGCAAACATGCCATCAATCAGGTCATAAACCTTTTCTTCGCCGATAAGGAGGATATCCTCCACATCACGGAGCTCCTGCACTTCTTTGACACCCCATTTAACGAAGGCTGACAAGTGGGCCAAGGTCTGGATACAAGGCACAAAGGTCATATCAAACTGCTGGGCGTAGGCTTCGATTTCCTGCAACTCCTCAGCCGAATAAGCCCCACGGAAATAACCAAAATAAGGCTGTCCCTCAATCTGGTAGGTGTCTTCCATGTAGAGTTCAAAGGTTGAGTAGCCCATGAGAGCCAAGACCTCAATCATCTGCTTGGCAGAAGTCACATTTAGCACCGCATTTCGAGAACAGTCTGCCATGTAGGCCAACTCTTCATAAGCCGCCTGCTCCTCAATCCCTACTTTATCACCTTCTGCTAGAGCTGTTACCAACAAGGACAAGGCACGATAAAGTTGGTGAGGTTTGCGGTAGGTCAATTGATAGTGGCCACCCTCACCCTTGATAGAGATAGAGGCTTGGTCAGACTGAGTGACAGCCACTTCAACATCTGGTAAAGAAATATGCTTTGTCAGCAAGTCGATTGCCTGAGTTTGTTTGGAACTAAGTCCTGTAAATCTTACCATTGATTTTCCTCCTGTAGCCAGTTGACAAGGGCACCATAGAGATTGGCATCTGCATGATAGGTGCAGGCTTGGATGACGGGTGCGACCGTGTATTCTTCGTAGGCATCGACAAAGTCTTCAACAGCCTTCTTGACACCTTGGATAAAATCTGGATTTTGACTGATAGAGCCACCCAGACTGATGACATCTGGATCGATCAGATACTGGATATTGAGCAAGCCTTGCGCCAGATTGCGGTTCATGCGCTCGATGGCTTCTTGACAAAGAGCATTACCAGCTGCGGCCTCTTGGTAAATCTTGCGACCATCCCAGTCAGTCTGACCAGATTTTTCAATCACGTATCGCACCATATTGCCAGTTGACGCTAGTTGCGACCAGTTGTTGAGCTTTTCAGCAGGGGCAAGGGTGGTCATGTAGCCAAATTCTCCACCCAGACCGTGGCGACCTCGATGAAGTCTGCCATTGATAATCATAGCTCCGCCAATCCCTGTCCCAATCACGACACAGGCTGCATTTTCAAGTTCTGGATGAGCCAGCAATTCACTGAGTCCAACGCAGTTGGCATCATTTTCCAGATGGACAGGTAGTTGATGATTAGCAAGCGCCTCATACCACGAAAAGCCGTGGATATAAGGGACGGCACTGAAGCCATCAATCACACCTGTCTCTTGATTGACCGCGCCTGGAACGCTCATAGCAATCCCGCTATAATCCTGCTCTGACAAGCGCTGGTCTAGCCAAGCTAGTAAATCCTCCAAACTTTCAGGCGTTGGAATGCTTGTCTTATCCAATATTTTCCCATCAGGAGTCAGACTGGCAAACTTAATTCCAGTCCCTCCGATATCAATCGTTGCAATGGTCATTGTTTTTACCATAAAAAGGGGCGAATCAGCAGTTAGTTCTTACCTTTTCGCCCCTCCTTTCTTTTCATGTTTACTTTTTGAAATTAAATTTCTTCTTTTTTAATCAATTCTGTACGAATTTCTTGTGGTGAAATGAAGCCTCTATGAACTGGGTATGGTCGTTCAAGTAGGTCCAGGAAGAGATGTTGACTTTCTGGTACACGCACATTTTCACTACACATATTGTAGTAACGAAGGACATAGCCTTCTTCATTTTCAGCTACCTTAAAGGCTGTTGGACAGATTTGCGGTATGCTGAGAACAGAATGGCTCAAGAGGCTACCAGTCGCAGCCACGCTTCCTTCTTGTTTAGCAAGCTGAAGGCTGGTAAATGGTGTCTGCAAGGCTTTAGCACGACGATAGGCTGAAAAGCGTTCTTGGGCTTGGTGGCATTCAAGTGCAAACTCGACTTCAAACTCACGCAAGCATTGTGCTTCTGGTGTTGGGAAGTAACCCCAGTCACCTAGCTCACCTGACGCACGCAGAATAGTCACTGCAATGGTGTCGTCTCCAAGGATTTCGTATTCATTCAATCCCTTGTTGGATACAGTCACACCTTTTTCATCATCATACAGACTAACAAAGGCTTGTTGGTGTTGAGGATTTTCAGGATTTTCCCATGAAGCAGCTGGTTTGTTTGGTCGTGTCACCACCTCATAGATGCTTTCAGAATCATTGCTTGGACGCGTGTTATGAGTCTTGACCAAGAGACGGATACGGTGGTCTTTGGCAGTGTTGGTAAAGCGAGTCTTGCAACGAATTTGTGGATTGTCAACGAAGACAGTCAACTCAGTTTCCAGAGGAATGCTTGTCAATTCTTCTGACCGTCCAGCTTCACGCTTCATAAACTCGATGATGCCTTTTTGCTCTTCTTCTAGCTTTTCATCGGCACTGACAGGCACAGTCAATTCATGTTTGAGCAAAATCTTAGCGTAGCGAGCTGTGTTTTCCAAGACCTCGTAGCCCTTAAGCTCTGCATAGATTGGCTCTGTTCCTTTTGGTTGGAAATAGATATACTCGTTTCCGATGTCACCACGGTCTTCGAAGCGGATAAAATCTTCGTAGGCTTCGTGAGTTGTCTTATCATAAACTGTGATAGTGTCATCCACACTCACCCTTACGAATGGCGTATCAATCACTCCGTTTTGGTAAATACCCTCACGGTGTTCTTGCTCTCCTTCCAGCAATTGGAAAGTTGTCCAAGAAAGTGGCGCTAGGTGAACTGGAATGGTCACGCGCACTTGACGGGCAATACGAGCTTGGCGGAACTTGTCTTTTGGTAAATCGTACTCAAAATTAGCCCCAAGATCCTCGACTTTAGCCTCTACAGGACGCCCATCCAAATCCTCCACACGGTAGCTTGGCAAGGTAAGAGCAGCCATCTTCTTGTAGCCTTCTGTTGGATGCAATTTCTTGAAGTCACAAGTCACCACATCAATCACTGTGCTGACAGTATCGACCTTATCATGCAAACCTGTGTTAATAACAGTAAAGAGATAATCGCTTTGAGCCTTAGCTGTAGCGATTTTGCCCTTCCACTCGTTAAGAAGATTGCTTTTAACAAAGTTTCCGACTTGATTGACCTTGGCAAAACGTGTCTCCATCTCACGGTGAACTTCGTCCACGCTACAGCCACAGATACTATCATGGGGCGCGTTCTGCAAAAGAGTTTTCCAAGCATAGGTCAACTGGTCCTTGTGGCTGTGTCCACCAGTGATAATCGTCAAGGGTTCTACAACTTGCTCTAGGAGGTTGCTATTTTCTTGGAAGGCTTGTTTGAGATAAATACGAGATGAAGAAGTGTTAGCAAGTGTGTACCAGCCGTCTGTTTCCTGACTGGTCAACTCACCTGTAACCGTTGATAATTGCTCTGGTAGGGCACTTTCCACGGCTTGGACATATTCATCAAAAGAACTATGAACAAAGGTTACATCTGGGAAGAGTTCATTTGCCACACGAATGGCTTCGCTCAGATTTTTCTGTACAGGCTGGTGGTCACATCCGTTCATCATCAACCACTGGTTGGTCGAAGCGTAGGCACGCACATCTGACAATTTTTGTTCCCAGAAGGTCAAGGCCTCATCTTTATCAACTGGGATTTCATTCCCGTTACTGTACCAGTTGGCAAAGAGAATCCCGAGGACACGACTACCATCTGCACCCTGCCAGTACATTTCTGAAAACTGAGAAGTAAACTGCTCATCTTCGAGGACTTGGTTGTCAAATCCAATCGGTTTCACACCACGCCCAAAAGCGGCCACATGAATGCCTGATTTTTGAAGGATTTGAGGAGCTTGCCCCATATTTCCAAAGGTATCTGGGAAGTAACCAATTTGAGTAGATTTGCCCCATTTTGCACATTCTGCTTGACCAATCAAGGTATTGCGGACGTTAGCTTCACTTGAAATCAAGTAGTCATCTTGCAAGATGTAAAAAGGACCAATTTTAAGCTTGCCCTCGTCAATGTAACGTTGGACTTTGTCTCGATTTTCAGGGCGAATCTCCAAGTAGTCATCAAGGACAATAGTTTGACCATCCAAGTGGAAGCTCTTGAACTCAGGATCATTTTCAAAGAGATCAAAGAGATTGTCAAACAATTCCACCAACTGCATACGGTGGCTTTCAAAAGGCAAGTACCACTCACGGTCCCAGTGACTATGTGAGATGATATGTACGACAACATTTTCCATGAAGTAAAACCTCATTCTAAATTAAATTTTTCATATTTTAAATGTAAATTTGTGATTCTGACAAGAATCAGTTACGCTAATACTCAATGAAAATCAAAGTGCAAACTAGGAAGCTAGCCACAGGCTGCTCAAAGCACTGATTTGAGGTTGTAGATAAAACTGACAAAGTCAGCTCAAAACACTGTTTTGAAGTTGTGGATAGAACTGACAAAGTCAGTAACCATACCTACGGCAAGGTAAAGCTGACGTAGTTTGAAGAAATTTTCGAAGAATATAAATCACGCTCCTTAGCGAATATCCAAGTAATCCAAGACCAATTCACAGAACATCATGTTGGCCCAAGAGAACCATTCACGAGAATAGAGAGTTGGGTCGTCCACGTGGAAGCTTTCGTGCATGACACCTGTACCACCATCACAAGCAACCAGCTGATCCAGCAAGAATTTCTTCTCTGCCTTATCACTTGTTGTCAATCCTTGGATAGAAAGGGCGATTGGCCAGATATAGCGATAGAAGGTATGAGAACTTCCGAGACCGCTAGCGTATTCTCCTTGGTAGAAGTAGGGATTTTCAGGGCTCAGAATGGTACGACGAGTGGCTTGATACACTTCATCGTCAATATCGCAATAGCCCAGATAAGGCGCAGCCAACAAACTTGGTACGTTTGGATCATCCATGATGCTGGCATTTCCTAGACCATCCACTTCAAAGGCATAAATCTTTTCGCCCTTGCTGTTGCTTGTATAGGCGTAATTTTCGATTCCTTCTTGGATTTCAGCACGAAGACGCTTAGCATCAGCAATAATGCTCTCGCTATCAGCTAGTTTTAATGCTGCAAATATTTCTTGCACATAACCCAAAACAACAACTGCAAACATATTTGACGGAATCAAGTAACTATACTGGCAGCAATCATCACTCGGACGAAAGGCTGACCAAGTCATGCCTGTCACTGCAAAATCAGGTCCAAAGCCATCATTTACCAAGGTGTCTTCCTTGCGGTCCGTATCACGAACAAAACGATAAGGAGAGTTCTTGTGGTCTTGTTCCACCGTCCACAGATGGAGAATTTCCTTAGTCGCTGCGACAAAAGTCTCATCAAACTGACTAGTCTCGCCAGTCTCTTTCCAGAGGAGATAAGCCAGCTGCAAAGGATAGCAAAGCGAGTCCACCTCATACTTGCGTTCCCAAATCCAGCCATTAAGGTCTGTGTGGTCGGTCTCGTGGTGCCCCTTCCAGTTCTCCTCAATGTTGAAGGAGTTAGCATAGGGATCCTTGAGTACCAAGGTTATCTGACGTTTGACCAAACCTGCAATGGTCTGACGCAGGAGGGCATCTCTTTTAGCTACATGAAGGTAGGGTCTGAGTTGGGCTGTCGAATCTCGAAGCCACATGGCAGGAATATCCCCAGTCAAGACAAAAGTTGAACCATCTTCTAAGATTTCAACCGTATTGTCCAAGGTATCGGTGTAGCAACGCTCGAAAACATCCACCCACTCTGGATGGTCCTTAGCCCGCTCTGCCACTTCATCTAGCCATTCTCTAACAATTTCTTTTGAATAAATCATCGTGCAGTATCCTCTTTCAAACAAGTTTCATTTTCAGTATATAGCTTTTGAGACAGAAAATACATACACAAATGATAGTCATTTTTCTACAAAATAGTTATCTTTGAAACTCCTTTTCTAAAGGTTATCTTTTTCTGATATAATGTAGAAAAACAGCTAAAGGAAAGACTATGAAACCATTACTTGAAACCATCGATACCCGCTTTGGAACTGCCAGCAAGCATGCCTTTTCTCGGGGAAATACCCTGCCATACACAGGCGTGCCTTTTGGGATGAATTACTTTGTGCCCCAGACCAGTGACCAGGATGGATCTTGGTTTTTTGATCCACATCTGCCTATTTTTCAGGGGATTCGATTAACCCACCAGCCCAGCCCTTGGATTGGCGACTACTCTTGGCTCCTTCTGACACCTGTCACCGGTCAACTGGGTGGAGACAGCCTCTTCCATCGTCAGTCTTCCTATGATATGGATAAGGCCTCTTTCCAACCTCATTATCTGAAGATTTTCTCCCTGCGCTATCAGATTGAAACCCAGCTCACACCGACTTGCTACGGTGCTTCTATTCGTTTGGAACAAAAGCAAGGCAAAGCCCTCTCCCTCTATCTGCACGCAGCAGATGAACTGACCGTGGAGCAAGTAGATAAGCGGACTCTTGCCCTGCGACAAGAAGGAAAAACTGAGACCAACAAAAATCCACTAACGATGTTCACAGCCCTGCAAATGAATACGGATATTCTTGCTGTCAATCAAGAAGACAGAGACTGGCGAATCGACCTGGCAGATAGTCATGCTGAGATTCAGCTAGCCACTTCTTTCATCTCGCCTTCTCAAGCACTGCTTAATCTACCTCAAGAAGATTTTGATAACTGTAAATCAAGTGCCCAAGCGGATTGGGAAAATCTCCTCCATCGTTTTGACATTATAGAGACAGGAGAGACTGACCGAACCTTCTTTGACCACTGCCTTTACAGACTCTTCCTCTTCCCACAGACTTTTTATGAGGTTAATGAATCAGGGCAAGTCATCCACAAGGATCTGACTACTGGATCTGTCAAGCCCGGTGTCCTCTTTAGCAACAATGGCTTCTGGGATACCTTCCGCACCACATTTCCCCTCTTTGCCCTTGTCATACCAGAGCATTATCGTCTCTTTTTAGAAGGATTTCTCAATAACTACCGCGATACTGGTTTTCTTCCAAAATGGCTAGCCCCAGATGAACGGGGTATGATGCCAGGTACCCTTTTAGACGGTATTATCTCCGATAGCGCCTGCAAGGACATGGCCCCTGACCTAGAAGAAGAACTCCTCCAAGCCATGCTTGAAACAGCCAGCAAGTCCGACCCTCTAGGCATCAATGGTCGCCACGGACTAGCCCAATACCAAGAACTGGGCTACCTCTCTACCGACCACCACGAAAGCGTCAGCCACACTCTTGACTATGCCTATAGCGACTTTTGTATCGCCAGCTGTGCCGAAAAACTTGGTCAGAATGACATCGCGGAAACCTATAGGACTGCGTCACAAAATTACCGCCATCTATTTGATGCTGAGACAGGTTACATGCGAGCGCGAGACAATCGAGGCAACTTCCGCCCTGACTTCTCTCCTTATAGTTGGGGACGCGACTATGCCGAATGCTCTGCCATTCAAGCAACTTTAGGCGTCCTCCACGACATCCCAGACTTAATCCAGCTTATGGGTGGAAAAGAAGCCTTCAGCAACTATCTTTTGAAAACCTGTCAAGATGCTCCCCTCTTTGAGACAACAGGCTATGGTTACGAGATTCACGAAATGAGCGAGATGGCTACCGCTCCTTTTGGACAAGTCGCTATTTCCAACCAACCGAGCTTCCACATTCCTTATCTCTTCCGTTACAGCAACTACCCTGACTACACTGCCCTTCTTATCAAGACGCTCCGTCAGAAAGCCTTTCACCCAAGTTGGCAAGCCTATCCTGGCGATGAAGACAATGGCAGTCTCTCTGCTTGGTACATCTGGTCAGCTCTCGGATTTTATCCTACCTGTCCAGGAAAATCAAGCTATGATCTCGGAATCCCTCTCTTTGACCATCTACGACTCTACCTAGCTAAAGAAGGTAAATGGCTGGATATTCATACGGAGCAAAACCACAACCATTTTAACTTTGTCAAAGAATGCCGACTGGACAAGACCCCAGTGTCTAGCATCCAACACCAAGACCTCCTAAAAGCTGAGCAGTTAACCTTCACCCTCAGCTGGTTACCAAATCAGCCGTCCACTTCCTGAAATGCAAAAATCTCCTAGCAGGCTTTCCTGCTAGGAGATTTTCTTATGAGAGGTACTTGTTAAGCTTTGAAAATCGGACTTATCATCTGATAATTATCAAATAATCTACCAATTAAGCTTCTTCGTCTTCTTTACGACGACGACCTGCAAGACCAAGACCAAGTAAGGCACTTGCGGCAGCTGCTACCATAGCTACAGTAGAATCTGCTGTACCTGTATTTGGCAACTCTTTAGCGACTGTACGCACGTTTGTTGCTGCTTGGTTGGCATTTGCTGCTTGAGCTGGAACTACAGCTGGTGTTTGAGCAGCTTGGTCATTAGCTGGACTTGCATGATTAGTTGCTGGAGAAACTTTCGCCAGGAAGTCTTCGATACGTTTAACCGTTGCAGCCACATCTGCCTGAGTTGCATCTGCATTGGCAAATACTTTCTTAGCATCCGCTGATAATGCGTTCGCTGCTTTTGCAGTTTCTGCATCAAGCTTAGCTGATTCTTGGATGATTAGTCCATCTAACTGACGAATAGCATCTGCTAACTTAGCTTTATCCACTTTTGCTTCAGTGTTAGTAGCTCCGTTATTTTGAGCTGAAGGAGCTTGTTTAAAGATAGCTTCAGCGGTAATTGCTAAAACTTTGCCATCTTTAGTTACAACAGTTGCATTTCCTGCCTTGTCAAAGAGAACATCTACTACATCAGCATTTGCTGCTTTAATCTTAGCTTTTGCAGCTTCTTTTTCTGAATCTGTTAAGTTAGTAAAGTCTGCTACTGTTTCTTTTTCAAAGTCAAGGTTGATGTTATCTCCGCTATTCTTAGCTGTTACATCACTTTCTGTTTTCACTAATTGGTCTTTTGCAATCGATACTGTATTTCCATCTAGTGTTACTGTGGCGTTACCTTTATCGTCTACTACTACAGTCGCTCCTGAATTGACGGCTTCAATTGCTTTCTTAACTGCTGCTTTTTCATCTTCCGTTAAGTTATCTTTGTTTCCAACTAATGTACGGAATGCTGGTGTTTTCACTTTAGCAGTCTTAGCTTCATCAGCTAGGTTTCCAGCTGGGATTACTAGGTCTAAAGCCGGAATATTCAGAACTGTACCATCAGCTTTAGTTACTGTTGCATTACCTTTGTCGTCTACTACTACAGTTGAACCTGGGTTGACTGCTTTAACCTTCTCTTCGATAGCTTTCTTCTCTTCTGGAGTTAAGGCATCTGGATCTGCTACTACAGTTTTAGCTGCTGGTGTATTGACATCATTGCCTGCATTTTCTTTAGTAATATCATCTTGTGTTTTCACTAAATCAGTGGCTGGAATGACCGCTGTCTTACCTTCTGGTGTTGTAACTGTAGCATTACCCTTATCGTCTACTACTACAGTTGAGCCTGGGTTGACTGCTTTAACCTTCTCTTCGATAGCTTTCTTCTCAGCGTCTGTCAACTTGTCTAGGTTCGCTGCTACAGTTTTAGCTGCTGGTGTATTGACATCATTGCCTGAATTTGGTTTCGCTGCATCTGCTGCTGACTTCGTCAAGTCTGTTGCTGGAATAACGGCTGTCTTACCTTCTGGTGTTGTGACTGTGGCATTTCCTTTATCGTCCACTACTACAGTCGCTCCTGGGTTAACTGCTTTAACCTTCTCTTCAATAGCTTTCTTCTCTGCAACTGTCAACTTGTCTGAGTTCGCTACAACCGTCTTATCCGCCGGCTTAACGATGTCGTTGCCTGCGTTTGGTTTAGTTGCATCTTCCGGTGATTTGAATAAATCTTTCCATGGAATTGTTGCCACAGTTCCATCATTTAAAGTAACAGTAGCGTTACCTTTATCATCAAATTTAACAGATTTAGCCTCAGGATTGAGTTTTCTTAATTTTTCTTCTACTTTGGCTTGTGCAGCTGAATCAGTCGGTTCACCAACCACTTTATCTGCTGGTTTAACAATTTCACCATTTCCTGCGTCAGATTTAGCTGTATCTTCCTTAGTTCTCACTAACTCAGTTGATGGAATCGTTGCAGTCTGACCTTCTGGTGTAGACACTGAAACAGTTCCGTCTGCATCGAGTAGCACAATAGAATTTGGATTTACAGACTTAACAGCAGCAATAATTTGAGCTTTTTCTGACTCTGTCAACATCGATTTATCCTTGATGATAACTTTATCAAGTGGTTTGTTAATATCGTTTCCACCTTTACCATTATCTAGATTCTCCAACGTTTTCACCAGATCAGTTGGATTAATGATTCCCTTATCACCATTTGCTGTAGTAACTTCAATATTTCCAGCGTCGTTATATTTAACCTCTTTGGCTGTTGGGTTCACTTTCTTCACTTCTTCTAGGATTTTAGCTTTTTCCTCAGCTTTTAGGTTGGCTGGATCATTAACTAGCACTTTATCAATTGGTCTGTTAATATCCCCAACTGCTCTAATTGCCGATTTATCCGCGTCTTGAATCTTATTAACATCTGCTTCTTTATTCGCAGCATCTACTAATTTCTTAGCTTCGGCTGCTATTTGATCTGCTTTATCTTTAAGATTCTCTTTCGCTTTAGGAGATAAGTCAGTACGCGCGTCAATCTCTTCTTTCTTCGCTTTTGTTTGCTCATCAATGGCTTTACGAGCATTTGGTTTATCTTCTACAACAGGTAAAACTTTCCCTATTTCAGCATTTGCATCATCTTGAAGTTTCTTAACCTCTGAATCTGTTGTAGCAATATCAATTGCTTGCTTAGCTTCTTTGGCTAAGGCTGTCGCTTTTTCAGCAGCTTCAGCTTTTTCTTCATCCGTAGCATCTGGTGTGTTTTCAATGGCTTTTAGTTGTTCAGCTAGCTTATCATCAATAGCTTTCTTGGCTGCAGCTTTAGTTGTTGTTTCTGGATTCACAGCTTTAATCGCTGCTACACCGTGTTCCTTAGCACTATCTACTGCTCCTTGAACCTTCCTTGATTCCTCTGGTGTTGTGGTTACATCTGGTTGAGCATCAATGGCCTTGTTCGCTTCGGCTGCTCGAGCTTGAGCTTCTGCCTTAGCTTTCGCTTTTTCTTCAGCTGTTAGATCTTGGCGAGCATCGATTTCTGCTTCTTTCTTAGCTAGTTCATCTGCCACTGCTTGTTTAGCAGCATCTTTGGCTACTGGAGTCACAGCACCAACTGCAGACTCACCGGCTTCTTTGGCTTTGGCTACTTCTGCATCACTTGTTGCGGCTGCTACTGCTGCCTTAGCCTTGTCTGCTTCTTCCTTAGCCTTGTCTTTAGCAGCTTTCTTCTCTGCATCTGTCAAGTCTGTACGCTCATCAATGGCCTTGTTCTTAGCAGCAAGAGCGTCATCAATGGCTTTGTCAGCGGCTGCTTTAGCAGTTGTTTCTGGATTCACAGCTTTAATCGCTTCTACACCTTGTGTCTTAGCGGCATCTACTTTATCTTGAGCTGCTTTGGCTTCTTCTGGTGTTGCGGCTACTTCTGGTTGAGCATCAATGGCCTTGTTCGCTTCGTCAGCTGCTGCTTGAGCTTCTGCCTTAGCTTTCGCTTTTTCTTCAGCTGTTAGATCTTGGCGAGCATCGATTTCTGCTTCTTTCTTAGCTAGTTCATCTGCCACTGCTTGTTTAGCAGCATCTTTGGCTACTGGAGTCACAGAAGTAACATCCGCTACACCTTTATCTTCTGCAGCGTTCACAAGATTTTGGGTTGCTCGGGCTACATCTTCTGTATCTTCATTATCAGGTTGAGCGTCAATTTTAGCTAGTTCTGCATCAGCTAGTTTTTTGGCTTCAGCTTTCGCTGCGTCTTTTTCTGCTTGACTTAGGTCTGTGCGTTTATCAAGCTCATCATTTTTAGCTGTTAAGGCATTGGCAATTGCGGCCTTAGCATTCTCTTTAGCAATTGGGTTTACTTTCGAAATGGCTGTCGTGGCTTCTGTTTGCGCAGCATCTACGGCTGCATCTGTCGTCGCTTCATCGATTTTCGCTGTTGCTGCCTGGGCTGCTTCGTTGGCTTTAGCAATAGCTGCTGTCTTTTCAGCTTCTGATAGGTTTCTGTCTGCATTAATGGCATCTTCTTTAGCCTTACGAGCTGCTTCAATTGCTGCTTTGGCTTCAGCTTTTTTAGCTACTACTGGATTGTCGGCTGCAATGGCAGTTGTCCCTGCAGTTTGAGCTTGGTCCAAGGCAGCTTTTGTTGTTAGGTTAGGATCATTGATAGCTGCTAATGCTGTTTCCTTATCTGCATTTACCTTAGCGATAGCGGCTTGTTTTTCATCCTCGGTAGCATTCGGATCTGTACTAGCCTTAATTTCTGCAATCTTATCTTCTGCAGCCTTGTTCACTGCATCAATCGCAGGTTGTTTATTTAGGGTCGTAAACTCTGTTAGTGGTCTTCTGTCTATCGATCCGTCTGTATAGGTTACTAGTAAATCATTTCCATTTTTTGTGATCGATTGAATTTTTGTTTCTTGATTATCTACAGACTGACCTCGTTTATCTAATAGGTTTTTATCTGGATTGGTTCGAGAATATTCAAGTTTGACTTTTTCTTTTACTTTTTTAAACTCTTCCTCCGTTACAGCTGCAGGGTCGGTCACAACAACCTTGTCTGCTTCCTCAGGAGTCTTTATATCGTATTTTCTTGTTTGCGATTTTAAAACTATTGTAAAGGCACCTGGATCACTATTGTATGAAGATGATTTGGCAGTATTTACAATTTGTGCATTATCTGTATCTGTTGCAGTAGCATAACGGTTTCCAATACGATACTCACCCGCTTCATCAGTTGGGAATCTTCTTGAATCCAGTCCTTGGGTTTCTTTCGTCATCTTACCAGTGATTTTTACAGTTGCTGGTGTTGGCGTTTCAGCATTAATTCGTGTAAATTGCGTGCCATAATCACTATTAATGACATCTGGATTAGTATTATCTACTGGTGAGAACGGTTGATTGCCACCTTTATTTATTGTCGCAAACTTAATTTTACCGGAATCATCGTTGTATTTAATGTCTAAATCAATATCTTCATTAGCATATACATAGACATCTTTTTTACCATCAACTGAGTATGGAATCTCAACTGTCGGTCTTTGATTGGTACGTGCTACATTAGCAACTGGAACCACATCGGTTGAATCATCTTTATAGGTTACAGTGACGTTTCCGTCCGCTACGGTAATATTCTTCACTACTGATTCACGAGGTGTTACAACAGTCCCTTTTTTAGACTCTAGTCTAGCATCCTGGCTAGTTTTAGAATATTCAACTTTAAGCTGATTTTTAATTTTTTCAATATCTGCATTAGTTAAATCGTCAATATTTGATACACTGATTTTATCAGCATTACTTGCTGGTTCCTGGATGCTATATTTGTAGGTTTGAGATTTAAGGATAAGAGAGATATAGCCTGGATCTATTATTCTCCCAGAGTTTACAACATTATTCGCACCTTGTTTATCACCAACCTTTACATAGCGAGTCCCAATTTTTAGTGCTTGATCTTCTCTTTTTGTATATTCATGTTTTGCTTTTAGTGTAGCATCCGGTTTTCCTGAAATGCTAATTTTAGCAGGGGCAGCTTGAGAAGCAGGAGTACCAGCTGTAGCAGTAGGAGTTGTAGTGTCAGACATAGCATCATTAATTACCGTTCCAGTATAGCCATACTCAAGGTTAAGTTTATTTGTTTCTCCTGTAACTTTGTTAAATTTCTGGTTTGACCCCTTTTTGAATGTTGCATAAAGAATTTCCCCACTGTCATCGTAGACAGGAATTTCAATATTTGCATCTTCCTCATTATAGACAAAGATTTCCTTTTCAGTCTGGCGAGAATAGTCAATTACCGCTACAGGTTTTTGGTTTTCTGTAGCAGTAGAGGTTGCTCCATCTCCTGTTGAGGTCTCACCCCCCCCGTTAGGACTAGCTGCCACAGCGGTTCCGTCTTGTGAGGCTACGCCATTCTCAGCAGCTGACACTGCTCCGTTCCCCAAAAACATAAATAGAGCCGCTACTGCCACACTAGCTGCACCAAAGCTATATTTACGAATAGAATAACGCGTGACCTTCTCACGACGCAGGCGCTCAGATCGACTCATGGATACTTTTTTGTCCATTACTTAAACTCTCCTTTAGGATTATATTTTTCTACACAAGAGAAGCTCCTCCTTCCTTATAGAAGGAGACCTCCTCTATGCATAGTTTTACTGTACTATGATACATAATTACCAAACTATATGCAACTTTTTTGCTTACTTATATTTTACTAAAAAAAAAAAACATTTTTTGGATTTTCGTAAATTTTATTCGGTTTTTTCATTCGTTATTTTTGTTTTTTATCATTTTGTTAAGAAATTACCAATTCTCATTCTATCTTATGATCTGATTCTTTAGGATTCAATTAGCCATTAATTTGTATAACTATTATTTGAATTTTCAAAGTAACGATGGATTTTTTCACTAGACTCCACAAAAAATAAGTAGAAAAAATGCAAGGGGCTGCACCTTTTTCATTGGCATCATTGGAAGATGACAAGATACAAGGAGCCTAAAAAAGAAACTGCCAGTGATATCACTAGCTCTTCTGATTGCTTGCCATAGAGCATAAGATAGGGGCTCCTTGCCTCTCCTGACTAGTCTAGCTGCTCAATTTTACACAAGCAGCTAATCAGAAAGCCATGGCCTAGCCTACTGATTGTAAACAAGGAGCATTGGATGGCATCAAAAAAGAACACAGGCATGCCGAGGCAGCCAAAGTCTTTGATCTTGGTCTCAGAACTCTCTTCAGCTAGGAAAAGAAATGAGGTGAACAAGGACACTGAGAGCGGAAAGAGCGAGTCATCGAAAATCGAAAGCTTCCTTTAGAGGAGTCGAAAACTTTTGTAGAGGCTCATCCCGAGGCTGCTTTCAGGGAAATTGCGGCACAGTTTGATTGTGCTCTCCCTTCAGTAGGGCAGCTTTAAAGCAGATTCAGGTCACTTGAAAAAGACGACTAGCTTTAAGGAACAAGATTCAAAAAAAAGTCGCTGACTTCTCTAGTCTGGAGATTTTCCAATCTCCCTCCTTATGGGACGGTTCTATAGTAAAATGAAATAGGACAAATCAATCAGGACAATCAAATCGATTTCTAACCATGTTTTAGAAGCAGAGGTGTACTATTCTAGTTTCAATCTATTATATTTTTTAGCAAAGGACTTTGAGATAACATAAAAATCGAAGTTCTGCTACTCCTATAAATGGAGTCATAGAAATTCGATTTTTTCTAATGATTCTAATCCTAGACGTTCAAAGATAGGCTCCACTCGTTTGGTATAGTAAAGATGGTTGAAAATCTCATCGATTTCCTCTTGTGTCAAACGTGATGTCACCTCTGGATCTGCTTCCAGAAGTAGTTTGAAGTCTACTTGCTTGTCCCAAGAGTAGGCTGTTTTTGGTTGTACCAAGTCATAGGCTTGCTCACGGGTCATGCCTTGTTCAATCAAGGTCAACATGGCACGTTGGCTAAAGATCAGACCAAAAGTCGCGTTCATGTTGCGGATCATGTTTTCTGGTAAGACCGTCAAGTTCTTGACGATATTTCCAAAACGGTTGAGCATGTAGTCAATCAAGATGGTCGTATCAGGTGTGATGATACGCTCAGCTGATGAGTGGGAAATGTCGTGTTCATGCCAGAGAGCCACATTCTCATAGGCTGTAATCATGTGACCACGCTCTAAACCCTGTTCAATCCCCTCTGCACGACCACGTTCCAACCCTTTTTCTTCAGCTTGTTCCAAGGCATAGTCCTGCGCTAGCAAGGCTTGTTCTTCGCGTCTGCGTTGTTCACTAAACATCTCCCTGTCCTCCTCGGACCAGCTCTTATAGTCTAGCAGTTGGTCTGCTTGACTGATGGCTCGCTCGGGTTCCTGGGTAAAAGGTTTATTCCCAAAAAACTCCAACCATGCTTTGCGAACCTCGTCTTTGCTGGTTTCTCTGTATTTTTTTAGGTCTTATTTGTAATGTTTTTTCAATAGCGACTCAAACTCAGCGACGCTCATACCCAGCTGATGGCTGGCAACCTCGGAAGTCAGAAGTCCTTGCCGAACCATATCCAGAAAGGCAAAAAGTTTTCCACGTTCAAGTCCACGCTCTAAACCTTTTTCGATGCCTTGTTCAATCCCCTCAGCTCGACCTCTCTCCAACCCTTTTTCTTCAGCTTGCTCCAAGGCATAGTCCTGTGCTAACAAGGCTTGTTCTTCGCGTCTGCGTTGTTCACTAAACATTTCCCTATCCTCCTCGGACCAGCTCTTGTAGTCCAGCAGTTGGTCTGCTTGGCTGATGGCTCGCTCGGGTTCCTGGGTAAAAGGTTTATTCCCAAAAAACTCCAACCATGGTTTGCGAATGCTATCTTTGCTGGTTTCTCTGTATTTTTTTAGGTCTTATTTGTAATGTTTTTTCAATAGCGACTCAAACTCAGCGACAGTCATACCCAGCTGATGGCTGGCAACCTCGGAAGTCAGAAGTCCTTGGCGAACCATATCCAGAAAGGCAAAAAGTTTTCCACGTTCAAGTCCTTGTTCTAAACCTTTTTCGATGCCCTGTTCAATCCCCTCAGCTCGACCACGTTCAAGTCCACGCTCTAAACCTTTTTCGATGCCTTGTTCAATCCCCTCAGCTCGACCACGTTCAAGACCTTCTGCACGACCTCTCTCCAACCCTTTTTCTTCAGCTTGTTCCAAGGCATAGTCCTGCGCTAGCAAGGCTTGTTCTTCGCGTCTGCGTTGTTCACTAAACATCTCCCTGTCCTCCTCGGACCAGCTCTTGTAGTCCAGCAGTTGATCTGCTTGGCTGATGGCTCGCTCGGGTTCCTGAGTAAAGGGCTTATTACCAAAAAACTCCAACCACGGCTTGCGAACCTCGTCTTTGCTGGTTTCTCTGTATTTTTTAGGTCTTATTTGTAATGTTTTTTCAATAGCGACTCAAACTCAGCGACAGTCATACCCAGCTGATGGCTGGCAACCTCGGAAGTCAGAAGTCCTTGGCGAACCATATCCAAAAAGGCAAAAAGTTTTCCACGTTCAAGTCCTTGTTCTAAACCTTTTTCGATGCCCTGTTCAATCCCCTCTGCACGACCTCTCTCCAACCCTTTTTCTTCAGCTTGTTCCAAGGCATAGTCCTGCGCTAGCAAGGCTTGTTCTTCGCGTCTGCGTTGTTCACTAAACATCTCCCTGTCCTCCTCGGACCAGCTCTTATAGTCTAGCAGTTGGTCTGCTTGACTGATGGCTCGCTCGGGTTGCTGGGTAAAGGGCTTATTCCCAAAAAACTCCAACCACGGCTTGCGAACCTCGTCTTTGCTGGTTTCTCTGTATTTTTTTAGTTCCAAGAACGCCATCTTAACCAGATGATTTTCTTGTCCATTATTGGTGATGGTTAAAACCTCACCTGTCGTATCCTCGCGCATACTAAAACTATGAAAAGCTAGGTCATCTGAAAAGTAATTGCTGTCCACAATTGCGATAGCGTATACTGGCGCAATGTGTTTGTAGCTCTGGTGAGTATTTCCTTCTTGCTGGCGGATTTTTTCTAGGTTTTGATTGACCTGACTGCACAGATAAGCCCACAGGCGATTGATGAAAAAATTCTGATGATGGACTTGAATCTCAATGATTACTTGAGTACCATTATCTAGTTCAGCTAAAACATCTATACTGGTATAGAAATCCTGTGCCGAGTACGGCAGGGAAGGCAAGACGTGAATGTTGCTTCCCTCCAAAATGGTCACATTTTTGGCTGGCAGGTCCAGCATATCGCGAATAAACTGACAAGTGATTTCTGGGTTGCTGAAAATTTTCTTAGCAACCAAGTCATTAGTTGGGCTAATGCCCGGATGTCTTAAAATCATCCATTTCCTCCTTTTATTATACCATAGTTTTAAATCTAGGTTTACTAGATTTACTGCTACTATCTATTTATTCGGAAAAGAAATGAATTGTAAAGATATTTTATCTCGTTTCAACTAAAATATGAGCTTGATCAACCAACTGTCCATTAACAGTCAGATTTAGATAGAAATCTAAGGTCTTATCAGCAACAAAATACAGGGTTGGTATGCACAAATCTTTTTTGCTTTCTCCAGTTTGGAATTGAAGGACTTGAATCTCGTCCTGATAGGCGACACCATGGACACCTGTCCCCGGTTGAATCGAAATCTTAGCTTCCAAAGGAGTACTACTTTCGCTACGTTCAATCCTAAAATGAAGAGTCTCTCCCTTTGCCACAGCTAGGCTTTTTTCTGCAAATGCTAATCCCTGAACAACTTCTTTTTTTGATAAGCTAGGAGTTTTATAGAGGGAAATCTTGGTCAGTACAGGTAAATCCTGTGACTCTGTAATCATCACGCGCACCTTCTGTGCCTCTACTAGCGGACCTCGCAGGAGACGCTTATGACCAACTGTAAAGCCCCTGCCAAATTCTTGCCAGACGCCGTCCACCTCTACTTGCACATGAAAAGCAGCGATTCGTTGCCCTAACCTCAAATCTTCTCTTAACTCAAGCACATCGAAGATTTTGGGAGAACCTAAATCAATTTCTAGCTGGATGGGCAAGTCTGCACCGCTTGCCCAAGAGCTAGTCTCAAGGCCGTCTGTCAAATGGCGACAAGCAAAGTCTACGGAAAGAGCTGGACCAGATACCTTAGCTCCCAGAGCCAAATCTTCTTTATAGAGCTCATTGCGATAGGCCGCAAATTCATAGAGGCGTTCAATATCCTTTGCATCAAATAGCCCATCTTGATTCGGCGGAATATTAAGCAAGAGTGGAGTTCCTCGCCCTACTGAGTGAAAGTAGATTTCGACCAACTCCTCGAGAGACTTAGGATCCTGATCCTCATGGTAGAACCAGCCTGGACGGATGGAAACATCTGCCTCACCGATTGAAAAAATAGTGCCCGAGGGATCTCCGTGCTGAAGATAATCCAGCTCTGCTTCCGTTCCTAGTTTGTCAGGATTCACCTTTTGCCACAGGGGATCACCAGCATATCCTCGTTCATTGCCAATCCATCGGATACTGGTGCCTTCTGTTGAAAAAATTAAGCAATCTCCCTGCAGGTCACGAATGGTTTCAAACCATTTTTCAAATTCATAAT
Source organism: Streptococcus sp. 4155 (assembly GCF_013276695.1). Lineage (NCBI taxonomy): Bacteria > Bacillati > Bacillota > Bacilli > Lactobacillales > Streptococcaceae > Streptococcus > Streptococcus sp. 4155. The sequence goes on along the minus strand of NZ_VMLM01000008.1, from coordinate 8,801 downwards.
TGACCTTTTGAGCACCCTCTCCTCTGGCACCATCCATCCAGACCTCAGCAAATTTCCCTCCATTTCCATAAGCAGGATTTGATAAAATCTCCTTCAGCTGAGCCAGATAATAGGCATTATAGTCCGCTTCTCGGTTCACATGATAGAGGGGGCTGTGGGCATCCCACGGTGACAGGTAGACCCCCATATCCATATCAAATTCTGTAGCAGCTTGAGATACTTCAAGGAGCAAGTCCCCCTCTCCATCCCTCCAAGGACTGGCCTTAACCGAATAATCTGTGTGAGCCGTCGGATAGAGGACAAAGCCATCGTGGTGCTTGACCACCAAAATCAACTTCTTAAAGCCCGTTTCCTTGAGCACGCGAATCCACTCACGCGCATCTAACTGTGTCGGGTTAAAGTGTTCAGGATCCTCCTGACCTGTCCCCCATTCCTGGTCATAAAAGGTATTAGGCCCAAAATGGATAAAGGCTGCTAGTTCATCCTCTAAATACGCTAACTGGGCCTGACTAGGCAAGGGGCCATGCGGTTTTATTGCTCTTACCATACTACTTCCTATCTACATTTTTCTTTACTTTTTTGGCATACACTTGCAATTCTGTTAAGGCTAGGGGGCTTGCCAAGTTTTCAAATCGAAGACGAAGGGCATAGGTTTCCACCTTGTCAAATTCAAAACGAAGCTCCTCATCCTTGTCACTTGACACTTTTCGGATAGCTGATACAGGGCGCCAATTCTCCTCTTGTTTGAGCAGAGAATCCTTGTCCAAATGATTTGGAGTCCGAGGCAAGCTAGGCTCATTCCCTACATAATAATCGATATGGGTAGGATCCACCGCCACGTAGTCTTGATTTTCGACATAATACAAGGTCACATTATCCACAAATCGCGGTTTTAAAATCCCTGCATCTCCAAAAAGAATGCCGACATTGGCTTGCTCTGACTTGGTAATCCAAGTATTGGCTGTCGATTTCTTCCGAGCAATGACCTTGTCATTGAGGTAAGAGGCTGGGTGATTCGGTTCTGAGTGGGAAGCAAAGACCAGAGGCAGGTTAGATCCTGTCCATTGATTGGAAATAACTTCCCCATCTACACTGACATCTGTCACATGAATGGTGACTGTTGCTGGCAACTCACAGCCCGCTACTTGTCCTGTAAGAATACATTCTCCTACCTGAGCATAGATTTGAGGATCTAGTTCATCCCAAGTCACCTTGGCCGTATCTCGTCTGCCATCTGATAAGACTAGCTTGACTCGGTCTGGTAAATGTGGGGCTTCCTTGACAAGCGTCCAAACCCTTTCAGGCTCAATAGCGCAAATCCCTTGAACACAAACCTGAGCCGAAGCCTTTAAATCCAGTCCCTCTAGCTGGCCAGATACCGTAAACTCATGAAATCTTGCCAAATCTTCTTCAGGAATCTCCTCCCAAACAACCTTGACTCCTTTTGCACTACCAGACTCATAGTCCACCAAGACTGAAGATGGCAGCTGTGGATAAGTACCCTTATCTGTATATAAGCGAAGAGATCGTACAGAAACTGCCTGCCCTAGTGAGGTATTTTCTGCAACCTGCAAATGAGTTTGATAGGTTTTCCCTTGATAAATAGCACTAATAACCAAGTCCCCTGCAGACAAGCAATGAAGCACTCCCTGCTTGATAATGGCGTGGGCACTACCACTCGTCTCCCAAATCACTTCACTATTCCCCACTTTGTTCACAGGGTTATCCACAGTTTGTGGATAAAGTCCAATGGCTGGGGAATCCCCTTCTTGTAATCCTGCCTGCTTGTCCACTCGAATCTCAAACAAGCGCTGATTTTTCACTGGCTGGCAATCAAAAGCCTCTCCCACTAAGAGATCAAAACTTGCTGGCTCTAGTCCTCTGGCACTGGCCTTTACTCTGACTTGGCCTGCCTGCTCCAAGCTCTGAACTAAGAGGACACCTCTGCCATGAAAGGCTTTCCTCTTAAAACAACCATTTTTCTGGGCTTGGTAACGTTCACGACTGGCCTGCCTACCATTATCCACACCTACAATAAGAGCAGGGCCTTCAATTTCAAAATGAAGCTGATTGGAAGCAGTCGGCACCCAATTTCCATCCTTGTCCAATACATCAAAATAGAGATAGAGGAGGTCTTGCCCATCTGGCTCCAGTTTTGTCTTCTCAGCATGTAGCCCGATTTTGGCTGGCTTACCTGCAGTCACCACCCTATCTTCTGCCACAAGCTGACCTTGACGGTCATAGGCCACAGCACGCAATTCTCCCGGTTGATAAGCCAAAGGCCATTCGAGATAGAGCTGGTCAGAACCTTGTCCCTCCTGGTATCTTCGACCGTCTGAAGTCCATTTTTCCTGAAAGGTCTTCCTACCTTGGGATTTTCCATTGAGAAATAGCTCTACAGAACGGGCATTTGAATACACTCGAACAGGGATATCCCCATACTTATCCACAACTTGTTGATAACTCTTGTGGATTTCCCAATTCCAATGGGGTAGGATATGAACCATGGGATACTGATCTAGGTCCAACCACTGACTTTGATAGAAATAATAGTCATTTTTAGGAATCCCTGCCGTATCCACAAGCCCAAAATAGGAACTCTTTACAGGCATGTCATTTTGATTGTGCCAAGGAGTGGGCTCACCAATATAATCCACTCCTGTCCAGATAAACTGACCCGCATAGTCTAGCCGATTTCTATCTGCTATCCAAGAAGCCGTCGCTGTCTTCCCCCAAGGAACTCGATCATTGCCATAGTCTGACTGTTCAAAATTCCGCACGCGGCGATTATCCCCAACCCATTCCTTATCTGGGCGAAAATAGCTGTCACGCGTCCTTGTAGCCGATGAGGTTTCAGATCCATAAAGTCGCCACTTAGGATGTCTTTTGCGAATCCCATCAATATTGTCTTCCGAGTAATTCAAGCCTACCACATCCAGCAAATCGGCTATCTTTTCATGGCCTCCAGACCCATCTCCAAAGCGAAACTCGTCCATTCCCATGGTCACAAAACGGCTATCATCCACTTCCTTAACCCTTCCCAGCAAGCGTTTGATAGTCTTCAATGAATGAGCATCTCCATTTGCTTCGCTGACTTCATTTCCCAAGGACCACATAAAAATCGCTGGATTGTTCTTGCCACGCTCAATCATGGTGCGCAAATCGTAATCTGACCAGAAATCGCCTGCTTTCGCTTCTGGATGAGTCGCTTCTTCCTCAAAAAAGCGACCATAGTCATATTCTTTCTTGCCTCCATACCAGGTATCAAAAGCTTCTTCTTGGATGAGTAGCCCCATTTTGGCAGCTAGAGCCAGTAAAATGCTACTGGCTGGATTATGCGTGATTCGAATAGCATTGACGCCCATTTCCTTCATCTGGCGCAAGCGTCTCTCAGCAGCTGACCTGTTTTCCACAGCTCCCAGCGCTCCGTAGTCATGGTGCAAACAAACCCCATGAATCTTCAACCAGCGACCATTTAGAAAGAAGCCCTTATCCACTTGCCAATCCATATAGCGGTAACCAAAGGTCTCCTCTTCTTCATCAACCAAAATGCCATCTTTGTAAAGGCGAGTCTTCAATTGGTAAAGGTGAGGATGATCAATATCCCAAAGCAGAGGTTGGAAAATTGATATGGCTTGTTGGAAATGGTGTTTGTCCCCAGCTTCAATCACTAGAGAGTCTGTCGCCTGCCAGTCTGAAACCTGTTGTCCATCATACCAGATACTCTGCTCCAAATACACCGACACAGACTGAGAGCCATCATTTGAAACCTTACTTGTAAGCTGAGTCTCCACCCATCTATCTCTTTGTTCCTTTAGCTTGGGACTTGCTATCTTAATCCCATATAAATCCAGATGCACCGAATCTGTAATCAATAATTTTACTTCTCGGTAAATACCGCTACCAGAGTACCAACGACTGCTAGGTTGCTGATTTTCCACAAAAACCGCAAGTTGGTTGGCTGTCCCATCATTTCTTAGATAAGGAGTGATATCATAAGAAAAGGGTGTGTAACCATTGGGATAATAACCCAGCACTTGCCCATTGATATAGACTTGGGCATTCATGTAAACCCCATCAAAGAGCAAACGCACTGAAACAAGACTGGCATCTTCTTCCAAGTAAAACTGTGTCCGATACCAAGCCTGACCCCCGTTTAACTGGCCACCCTCATTTTGCGCTGGCGAGTACTGGTTAAAATCATTGTAAATACTCCAGTCATGCGGCACTTGAATAGCCTGCCAATTTCCCCTCTGAAAATCCTGCGCCGAGGCCTCTTCCTTCCCCACCTCTTGGCTAAAAAACCAGTGATTTCGTAAAACTTCCTCTCTTCTCATACAAACATTCCTCTTTAAACGAATCGATATACTTGACTATAGCACAAAACAAAAGCGCTTTCAAGACTTCCTCCATCACTCCCTAAATACTCAGAAAAGATTCTATAATTTGTGGAAAAGTCTGAAAATCACTCCATATTCAAGCAAACTGTCATTTTTAAGAAATAAGGTCAAACCTTACAAGAGCGCAAAAAACACCTCTCCGAATGTTCATTCCAGAGAGATGTCCCTTTTGTCTTAACTATTGTAAATCGACTGTCTAAAGTCATCTGAATCTTTGAGATAAGCTTTATAAATCGCTTTTTTCAGTTTTTGAACGGGTGTTTCGATAAAGCTATAGGTGCTAGCAGTTGTTTTGCCTGCTTTTATTTGAGCAAGTTCTTCTTTAACAGCTTTCTGCATCAAGTCACTTAACTTCTGACTTGTCAGCCTTATTTGCTGACCTTCATATTGGATCGTCAAAGGTTTCAATTGATCAATCTTAACTACCCTTTCCTTAAACTGTGCTTTTTTGAACTCAGCATAGCTCTTACCATTCAAAATTTTATTGAAAATGTAAGTATCAGATAAAGGCTTGTCCTCAGCCTCTGCTTCGTGTTTGTATTGATTTGACACATAAGGAACAAATCCTTCATAATAGCCCAAAGCAGCCATCAATTCAAAGGCTTGTTTTCTAAAGGTGATGTCCCCACTCATACCAGAGTCATTTTGACTAACACCATAAATGGTATCAAACATATCAACGGTATAGTAACCATTTGGTGCAATTTTACCTTTATCCTTAAAGCCAGCAATGATATAACGATTGACCAGGATATGATTGTCAATTAAACTATCAATATCTGTCAAGTTTTTGGCATCTTCTAAGGTCAGAGCTTGAATCTCCTCACTCTTATGAGTTGCTGGAATTACTGTATTACGATAATCTATCCATCTTCTAAATGGTGAACTAATCGGAACTATTTTCTTGAAATATTTAGTTTTTTCTTCATCAGTTAGATTTTTCGTTGCCTCAGCTTCTAGATAATCTAGAGTATAAAGGACATCAAAACTTCCCTTCATGTAAGATTGCAAATCTTCTGCCGTTTTAAATCGATCAGGTGTCTTATTGTAAAATCCATCCTTATCACTCTCATCATATACAAAGTTGAGATTGAAATAAGTATCCTTTTCTGGATTATAGGAGTTTTCAAAAATACCACGCGCATAAAACTCTGCGGCTGTACCATCTCGACGACCGTGATTATTAAACAAGACCGTTCTATCTAGTAAGTGCGTCATTTCATGAGAATAAGTCGCTGAACCTCTATCATCCAGAACTCTATCTATAAAGTAACGGACACCTAATCCATTAGCCTCAGCTCCCACCTTACTTACTGGAGAATAGTAATTCATAGGAGTCATAAACTGGTCGACCCCCTTATCAGCTCCACTACCAGTAGCTGGTGACCAAGTGCTATCAATCTGGGCATTCGGATTACTTGTATATTTCTTCATCGTATCAATAATCAAGCGATTTGTCAGCAACTTATCACGATTTTCTGGTTTTGTTATACGATAAAGAGTATCAACATAGTTGGCTTGTTGTACAGCCGCCTTTTCAATTAAAGACTTGACTCTAGCAAGCTCAGCCTGGTACTTAGTTGGATTAGACTGGGCGAGAGAAGTATCTATATAGGAACCAATATTACCGTAAGTAATCGTCGCCATATTACTAATCACATAAACATTTGGTTCTTTCACATTCAAAAGTCCCAAAATAGCAGCCATATTAGCCTCTTGTTTACGAGGATCCTTTTCCCCAGCTGTCAACTTGCTATACAGCCCGACATGCGCTGAAGGATTTTCCTTAGATGGTTTTTCAACAATCATAGCTTGGCTAGATTTTTTAAGCCAGGTATCCGCATCATCTGACATAAAGAGTTGGCGATTGCTGTCTAAAAATTCCTTCAAGCTAGCCTTACCGGTGATAGTCGATAAATATTTTGTAAATGTTTGAGGACTATTGGTCAATTTCATCTCTTCATAAGACATGGATCCTAATTTTTTCAAACTAGCCAAGGCTGTCATTGTCTTATTGCCAAATGAACTTGGATTAAAGGCCAGAATATCACGAATATTCGTGTCCCCAAATTGAATATTATAAAAACGATTGATATAAGACAGTCCCAACAAAATCTGCTCTTTGTATTGCTCCAGCTCTTGTTTGACCTTGCTGCGATTTTTAGGGGTATCTCCTATAATTCCTAATGTATGCGAGGCAATCTTTTTGAAACTTGACTCAGCTTGCCTCTTCGTCTGATCAAAGCTTTCTTGGATTGACAGTTTTTGAAGATACTCTATGCGCAACATATCTTTGACCTCTTGGTCAGTAATATTTGGTTGTGTTTTTCTGAGAAAGATTTTACGCAGGGTAATATCTCGAGGATCATAGGTAGGCTCTAACTGTGCTTTTAGTTTACTGTCATGTAAGAAGTCTACTGACCTCGCGCTTGTGGTCAGAGCAGACACATCCACAGCATCTTCTCTCTCACTATTTGTTGGAAGGATGTGTGGTTTATCCTCCTGACTACCAACTAAAACAACTCTCGGTTTCATTGGTTTTGTTATTTGACTCACTTCTCGAGGATTAACCAATTCACCAGTTTGTTCATTGATAGCGTAGGTTCTGGTCAGTGTATTCTCACCAACTTCTCCTTCAGAGGCTACCTTTTCCATCTTTTTAGCAAGAGAAGAATCCTCTCTTCGTTCCTCAGTAACAGCAATCGGTTGTATTACTTTTTCCACATTACCAACTTGAATCACTTTATCGACTGCTGGATTTACTTGTCTAGTGGTGTCAGATACCGTCACCTGACCTGTTGCCTGGTCTAGTTGATAAGTCGTCCTAGTTTCCACCGAACCATCACGCCCTGCAACCGCTACTTCCTCTTTTCTGAACTCCAAAGCAGGATTCACCTGGTAGATCATTTTATGAGATAGGACAGTGGTTTCAACACTCGGTTTAGTTCCAACTTCTACAACTTGATCAACTTTGTTGGCTACTATTTTGACAGTTTTACTCTCAGAAATATTGCCACTTGCTTGATCTTTGGTATAGGTAGTAGTAACTTGTTCTTGTCCCTCAACACCCGAAATTTTTACTCTTGTAACGCCGTGGTCTAGCGCTTCATTCTTTTCATAAATGGTTTCATAAGGAACAGCTTTGGTCTCTACTTTGGTCTGAGGAATTTGAGTGTCTTCTTTAGTACCAACCAAGATTACTTTTTGTCGCATAGCTTTAGTTATTTCAGTTTTCTCAATTGGATTTGTTAACTCTCCTGTCTCCGGATTAACTTCATAAGTTTTAGTGACGGTTGTTTCCCCTTGCTCACCTGCATCTTCAACCTCTTCTTTTCCTTTTGGAAGTTCAGGGTTATCTTTTCTCAACTCGGTGATTTCTATAGGTGACACGATCTTTTCTACATTTCCAACTTTTACTATTTTGTCTTTAGCTGGAGTGTTTTCTGTTGTAGTTTCTTCTGAGATAGCTCCTGTTTCTTGATTTACTGTGTATGTTGTAGTTGATACTGTACGCCCTTTTTCACCTGGTGTTTCTACTTTTTCCTTATAACTTAGCGTCTCATCTGCTACATATCGTGTTTCAAACGGAGTATCCTTTATTTCAACCTTAGACTTAGTTCCTACTGCCGTTATTTTCGCTTGCATTGGCTTAGCGACTTTTGTCGTTACATCTGGCTCAGTCAAGTCTCCTGTTTGTTCATTTACTTTGTAAACTTTTATTGTTGTCGTTTCTTCGTCCTGACCTTGATTTCTGACTTCTTTGACACCTTTATCAAGTGACTCATCCGCAACAAACTGTTCACCTCTTTTGGTTGTTGAGGTTGTTTCTTCTACATTTCCAACCTTAACAACTCTATCTACTGGATGTTTTTCTATCTTTGTTGAAGTGTTTTCTACTATTTTCCTAGTACTTTCATCAAAACTGTAAGAAGTAGTTGTCACTTCCTTACCATTTTCGCCTGCTACTTCTACTCGTTGCTCTTTGTAATTTAAAGCTGGCGATGCTGTATAGATTGTTTTATAGTCCAGTACTTTTTCTTTCATTACTGGACTTGGGACAGTTGGTTGCTCTTGGGGAGCTGAGGGTTCAGGCTGAACAGCTGGAGCTGGTTCGTTTCCTTGACTTGGGTTGACCTCTGGAGATTGATCTTCTTCGCGTCCTGATTCCATGGCTGGGGTTGCTGGTTCAGAATCTTTGGTCTCAGCAGTTGCTTTAGATGGATGATTAGACTCAGTACCTTGTGGGGCAAGAGTTTGATTCTCCTCGCCCCCTGATTCCATGGCTGGGCTTTCTGGCTCAGAATCTTTGGTCTCAGCAGCTACTTTAGATGGTGGCTGGGACTCAGTACCTTGTGGGGCAAGAGTTTGATTCTCCTCGCCCCCTGATTCCATGGCTGGCCT
>NZ_VMLM01000079.1:0-1049 GCF_013276695.1 Streptococcus sp. 4155 | reverse complement strand
AAATCTTATAAAGAGATTATAGAGCTTTTAGGCTGTAATCAAACAACGATTTGGCCAACTGTAAAAAAATATGAGGAGTTCGGACTCGATTCTCTCCTTCAAGAAACACGTGGTGGTCGTAACCATGCATATATGACAATTGAGGAAGAGAAAGCCTTTCTTGCCTGTCATTTGAAGGCTGCAGAGGCAGGAGAATTTGTTACAATTGATGCCTTATTTCAGGCTTATACAAAGGAGTTAGGTTCTTCCTACACACGTGATACCTTCTATCAACTCTTGAAGCACCATGGTTGGCGAAATATTAGGCCACGTCCAGCACATCCCAAGAAAGCAGACGTTCAAACCATTGTCGCGTCTAAAAATAAAATCTCAATTCAAGAAGAAAAGAAAGCGCTTTAAAACCAGTAGACCTTTTCGTAAGGTTCGCTTGATGTACCAAGATGAGGCTGGTTTCGGTAGAATCAGTAAACTGGGATCTTGTTGGGCTCCAATGGGAGTAGGTCCACATGTCCATAGTCACTATATACGAGAATTTCGCTATTGTTATGGAGCTGTTGATGCCCATACAGGCGAATCATTTTTCTTAATCGCTGGTGGATGTCATACTGAGTGGATGAACTCCTTTTTAGAAGAGCTTTCACAAGCTTATCCAGATGATTATCTTTTACTCGTTATGGACAATGCCATATGGCATAAATCAAGTACCTTAAAGATTCCGACTAATATTGGCTTTACCTTTATTCCTCCATACACACCAGAGATGAACCCCATTGAACAAGTGTGGAAAGAGATTCGTAAACGTGGATTTAAGAATAAAGCCTTTCGAACTTTGGAAGATGTCATGAATCAACTTCAAGATGTTATACAAGGACTGGAGAAGGAGGTGATAACGTCCATCGTTAATCGGAGATGGACTAGAATGCTTTTTGAAAGTAGATGAGTATAACTGGTTGATGAGACTGTGAAAAGAGCATAAAGACCAGCTTGCAAGCTGGTCATACTCTTCGAAAATCTCTTCAAACCACGTCAGCTTCATCTACAACCTCAAA
>NZ_VMLM01000078.1:0-26647 GCF_013276695.1 Streptococcus sp. 4155 | reverse complement strand
TAATCTCTTTATAAGATTTGCCCATCAGACGAAATAGAACGATTTGAAGGCGTTTATGATATTTAGCTGTACTAGAGTCTTTTAAAAGTGTTTTGATAGCTTGGATTTCTTCTTTAGTTGATTTCATATTACTATTATATGATGCTTTTTTATTTTAGTTTAGTATTAATCGATTGTTCTACTTTTTGCCTCCAAAACCTTGGAAAAGGCTTTCTTTTGTGATATACTTCACATATAAATACAAGAGAGCTCGTCACACTCGACTCTGTTGACACAAAATCAATCCAGTCCCGTTGTCCCTGTTCTCGGTCAATATAAAGGAGGATAGCTATGAAAGCTGTTGTTGTAAATCCAGAAAGCACTGGTGTTGCTGTTGAAGAAAAAGTACTCCGCCCACTTGAAACTGGGGAAGCACTTGTAGAAATTGAATACTGTGGTGTTTGCCACACTGACCTCCACGTTGCCCATGGCGACTTCGGTCAGGTACCAGGACGTGTCCTAGGTCACGAAGGTGTTGGTATCGTTAAAGAAATTGCCCCAGATGTAAAAAGCCTTAAAGTCGGTGACCGCGTCAGCGTTGCTTGGTTCTTTGAAGGATGTGGTACTTGCGAATACTGTACAACTGGTCGCGAAACCCTTTGCCGTACAGTAAAAAATGCTGGCTACTCAGTAGACGGTGGTATGGCTGAACAATGTATCGTAACTGCAGACTATGCTGTTAAAGTTCCTGACGGACTTGATCCAGCCCAAGCTTCTTCTATTACATGCGCTGGTGTAACAACCTATAAAGCTATTAAAGAAGCAAAAGTTGAACCAGGCCAATGGGTTGTTCTTTACGGTGCTGGTGGGCTTGGTAACCTCGCTGTTCAATACGCTAAAAAAGTATTCAATGCTCATGTCATCGCAGTTGATATCAACAATGACAAACTTGCCCTTGCAAAAGAAGTAGGCGCTGACATTGTGATTAACGGCCTCGAAGTTGATGATGTACCAGGACTCATCAAGGAAAAAACTGATGGAGGAGCTCATTCAGCTGTCGTAACTGCTGTATCTAAAGTTGCCTTCAACCAGGCTGTTGACTCAGTTCGTGCTGGTGGTCGCGTTGTCGCTGTCGGTCTTCCTTCTGAAATGATGGAACTCAGCATCGTTAAAACAGTCCTCGATGGAATCCAAGTCATCGGTTCTCTTGTAGGAACTCGTAAAGACTTGGAAGAAGCCTTCCAATTCGGTGCAGAAGGTTTAGTAGTTCCAGTTGTTCAAAAACGTCCAATAGAAGATGCCGTAGCCATTTTCGACGAAATGGAAAAAGGTCAAATCCAAGGACGTATGGTACTCGACTTCACCCACTAATCTAATAGAAACCTATTTTAAAAGTTGGAAGCTTCTTTCAACTTTTTTATATTAAATTTTTAAATGTGGATTCAATATTACTCCTCAAAAAACTCAATATATCAACATCCAAAAGTAAAAGTTTTTTTAATTTTTTATGATAAATAGTTGCTTTTTACATGAAAACGGTTTATACTTAAACAGTCTTAAAGTTTTCTTAAATGAAAACTAAAACAAAAAAGGAGGAATGACAATAATGAGTATCGGAATCATTATTGCGAGCCACGGCGAATTTGCTGCGGGTATTCATCAGTCAGGATCTATGATCTTTGGTGAACAAGAAAAGGTTCAAGTTGTAACCTTTATGCCAAATGAAGGCCCTGATGATCTATACGCTAAGTTTAATAACGCTGTTGCTGCATTTGACGCAGAAGATGAGGTTCTAGTTTTGGCTGACCTTTGGAGTGGATCTCCATTTAACCAAGCTAGTCGCGTGATGGGAGAAAATCCCGAACGTAAGTTTGCCATCATCACAGGACTTAACTTACCGATGTTGATTCAAGCCTACACAGAGCGCCTCATGGACGCTGCTGCAGGTGTAGAAAAAGTCGCTGCTAATATCATTAAAGAAGCCAAAGATGGCATCAAAGCTCTTCCAGAAGAGCTAAATCCAGTTGAAGAAGTTGCAAGCGCTGCAGCTGCTCCAGTTGCCCAAACTGCTATCCCAGAAGGAACTGTTATCGGAGACGGTAAATTGAAAATCAATCTTGCCCGTCTTGACACACGTCTACTTCACGGTCAGGTTGCAACTGCTTGGACTCCAGATTCAAAAGCAAATCGTATCATCGTTGCTTCAGATAACGTGGCTAAAGACGACCTTCGTAAAGAATTGATTAAACAAGCAGCTCCAGGTAATGTCAAGGCTAACGTGGTTCCAATTCAAAAACTGATTGAGATTTCAAAAGACCCACGTTTTGGAGAAACACATGCCCTTATCTTGTTTGAAACACCTCAAGATGCCCTTCGTGCCATCGAAGGCGGCGTGCCAATCAAGACTCTTAACGTTGGTTCTATGGCTCACTCAACAGGTAAAACATTGGTCAATACCGTTTTGTCTATGGACAAAGAAGACGTTGCTACATTTGAAAAAATGCGTGACCTTGGTGTTGAATTTGATGTACGTAAAGTACCAAACGACACGAAAAAAGATTTGTTTGACTTGATTAACAAAGCCAATGTCAAATAAGCCATTATTTATGAAAGGATTTTAAATATGTCTATTATTTCTATGGTTTTAGTAGTCGGTGTAGCCTTCCTTGCAGGTCTTGAAGGCATCCTCGACCAGTTCCAATTTCACCAACCACTTGTAGCCTGTACCCTTATTGGGCTTGTAACAGGTCACTTGGAAGCAGGGATTATCCTCGGTGGATCGCTTCAAATGATTGCCCTTGGTTGGTCAAATATCGGTGCTGCTATCGCTCCTGATGCTGCACTTGCTTCTGTCGCTGCTGCCATTATCATGGTTCTTGGCGGTGACTTTACCAAGACAGGTATCGGTGTTGCCCAAGCGGTTGCTATCCCTCTTGCCGTTGCTGGTCTATTCTTAACTATGATTGTACGTACAATTTCAGTTGGATTGGTTCACACTGCTGATGCTGCCGCTAAAAAAGGTGACTTCGGCGCCGTTGAGCGCGCTCATTTTATTGCGCTACTTTTCCAAGGACTTCGTATCGCGCTTCCTGCAACTCTTCTCCTTATGGTACCAACTGAAACTGTACAAAGTATCCTTAGTGCCATGCCAGACTGGCTCAAAGATGGTATGGCTATCGGTGGTGGTATGGTCGTTGCCGTTGGTTACGCCATGGTTATCAACATGATGGCAACTCGTGAAGTATGGCCATTCTTCGCTCTTGGTTTCGTTCTCGCTGCTGTGTCAGATATTACTCTAATCGGATTCGGTGCTATCGGTGTTGCTATCGCTCTTATCTACCTTCACCTTTCTAAAACTGGTGGAAATGGTGGCGGAGGAGCCGCAACTTCTAACGACCCAATCGGCGATATCCTAGAAGACTACTAAGATAAGAAAGGACTGAAAACATCATGACTGAAAAACTTCAATTAACTAAATCAGATCGTAAAAAAGTTTGGTGGCGTTCAACCTTCTTACAAGGGTCTTGGAACTTTGAACGGATGCAAAACTTGGGCTGGGCTTATACACTCATTCCAGCTATCAAAAAACTCTATACTAAAAAAGAAGATCAAATCGCTGCTCTTGAGCGTCACCTTGAGTTCTTCAACACTCATCCATACGTAGCTGCTCCAGTCATGGGGGTTACTCTTGCGCTTGAAGAAGAACGTGCTAACGGTGTGGAAATCGATGACGCTGCTATCCAAGGGGTTAAAATCGGTATGATGGGACCTCTTGCTGGTATCGGTGACCCAGTATTCTGGTTTACAGTACGCCCAATCCTTGGATCTCTCGGTGCTTCACTTGCCCTTACTGGCAATATCTTGGGGCCACTCCTCTTCTTTGTTGCATGGAACTTGATTCGTATGTCATTCTTGTGGTATGTTCAAGAGATTGGATACAAGGCTGGATCAGAAATCACTAAAGATATGTCTGGTGGTATCCTTCAAGATATCACTAAAGGAGCTTCTATCCTTGGGATGTTCATTCTTGCTGTCCTTGTTCAACGCTGGGTAAATATTAAATTTGCTTTCGATGTTTCTAAAGTTCAACTAGATGAAAAGGCTTATATCCATTGGGATAAATTGCCAGAAGGGTCTAAAGGTATCCAAGAAGCATTCGCACAAGTAGGACAAGGATTGTCTCAAACTCCTGAAAAAGTTACTACTTTCCAACAAAACTTGGATATGTTGATTCCTGGATTATCAGGACTACTCCTTACTTTACTTTGCATGTACTTGCTTAAGAAAAAAGTATCTCCAATCACTATTATCCTTGCCCTCTTCGCAGTGGGTATTGTGGCACATGTTCTTCACATCATGTAATCAAGCAACTAAAAAGGAACCAGGTTCTAAGCCTGATTCCTTTTTTCTATGCTTTTATACTCTTCGAAAATCAAATTCAAACCACGTCAGCGTCGCCTTACCGTACTCAAGTACAGCTTACGGCTAGCTTCCTAGTTTGCTTTTTGATTTTCATTGAGTATAAGTCAAGTAATCACTTTGAAGTTTCAAAGCTTAATTTTAAGTTTTCTTTAAGAAAAGTATATTATTCTGAAGGACTCTAAAATTTCACAGCCATTTATTGGTAATGACTACAGAATTCCTAGTCATTGCTAGAAATGGACTAGTTTCTTTGAATAATAGAACTGCATAATTCTCCTATTCTAGAAGGGGAGGACCAGTATTTCTTTTATGATAGGACTAGATTGTGGTATAATAGAGAGAATAAGTTTTTTTAGTAAGACAAAGGAGAAAATAGATGATTTATGCAGGAATTCTTGCTGGTGGAACTGGCACACGCATGGGAATCAGTAACTTGCCAAAACAATTTTTAGAGCTAGGTGATCGACCTATTTTGATTCATACAATTGAAAAATTTGTCTTGGAACCAAGTATTGAAAAAATTGTGGTTGGGGTTCATGGAGACTGGGTTTCTCATGCAGAGGATCTTGTAGATAAATATCTACCTCTTCATAAGGATCGTATCATCATTACAAAAGGTGGTGCTGACCGTAATACGAGTATTGAGAAAATCATTGAAGCCATTGATGCTTATCGTCCGCTTACTCCAGAGGATATCGTTGTTACCCACGATTCTGTTCGTCCATTTATTACACTTCGCATGATTCAAGACAATATTAAACTTGCCCAAAATCATGACGCAGTGGACACAGTGGTAGAAGCGGTTGATACTATCGTTGAAAGTACCAATGGTCAATTTATTACAGATATTCCAAATCGTGCTCACCTTTATCAAGGACAAACACCTCAAACATTCCGTTGCAAGGACTTTATGGACCTTTATGGATCTCTCTCTGCTGAAGAGAAGGAAATCTTGACAGATGCATGTAAAATTTTTGTCATTAAAGGAAAAGATGTAGCCTTGGCCAAAGGTGAATACTCAAATCTGAAGATTACAACCGTAACAGATTTGAAGATTGCAAAAAGTATGATTGAGAAAGACTAGTAAAATGATTAATCAAATTTATCAACTAACTAAGCCTAAGTTTATCAATGTCAAATATCAGGAAGAGGCTATTGACCAAGAGAATCATATCCTCATCCGCCCTAATTATATGGCGGTCTGTCATGCGGATCAGCGTTACTATCAAGGAAAACGTGATCCAAAGATTTTGAATAAAAAGCTTCCAATGGCAATGATTCACGAGTCATGTGGAACCGTTATTTCTGACCCGACGGGAACCTATGAGGTTGGGCAAAAAGTTGTCATGATTCCAAATCAGCCTCCTATGCAGAGTGATGAAGAATTCTATGAAAACTACATGACAGGGACTCATTTCTTGTCTAGTGGATTTGATGGCTTTATGAGAGAATTTGTTTCTCTCCCTAAAGACCGTGTGGTGGCTTATGATGCTATCGAAGATACGGTTGCAGCGATTACAGAGTTTGTCAGTGTCGGCATGCACGCTATGAATCGTCTATTGACCCTTGCTCATAGCAAGCGGGACCGAATTGCTGTTATCGGAGATGGAAGTTTAGCTTTTGTGGTTGCCAATATTATCAACTATACTTTGCCAGAAGCAGAGATTGTGGTTATTGGTCGTCATTGGGAAAAGTTGGAACTCTTCTCTTTTGCCAAAGAATGCTATATTACTGACAATATTCCTGAAGATTTGGCCTTTGACCATGCTTTTGAGTGTTGTGGTGGTAATGGTACTGGACCGGCTATAAATGACCTAATTCGCTACATTCGTCCTCAGGGAACGATTCTCATGATGGGAGTTAGCGAATATAAAGTCAATCTCAATACTCGCGATGCCTTAGAAAAAGGCTTGCTCTTGGTTGGTTCCTCTCGTTCTGGTCGTATTGATTTTGAAAATGCCATCCAAATGATGGAAGTCAAGAAATTTGCCAATCGTCTTAAAAATATCCTTTATCTAGAAGAACCTGTAAGAGAAATTAAAGATATTCACCGTGTCTTTGCGACCGATTTAAACACAGCCTTTAAAACCGTGTTTAAGTGGGAAGTATAAGTGCTGGAGGTTAATTGTGGAGAAAATCATTAAAGAAAAAATTTCTTCCTTACTTAGTCAAGAAGAGGAAGTCCTCAGTGTTGAACAACTGGGGGGAATGACCAATCAAAATTATTTGGTCAAAACAACAAATAAGCAATACATTGTTAAGTTCTTTGGTAAAGGGACAGAAAAGCTTATCAATCGACAAGATGAGAAGTATAATCTTGAACTATTAAAGGATTTAGACTTAGATGTAAAAAATTATCTTTTTGATATTGAAGCTGGTATCAAAGTAAATGAGTATATCGAATCTGCGATTACGCTTGATTCAAGGTCAATCAAGACCAAATTTGATAAAATTGCTCCAATATTACAAACCATTCATGCATCTGGCAAGGAATTAAGAGGAGAATTTGCTCCTTTTGAAGAAATCAAAAAATATGAATCTTTGATTGATGAAAAAATCCCTTATACCAACTATGAAGCTGTTCGAGAAGAAGTCTTCTCCTTAGAGAAAAGACTGGCTGACTTAGGTGTTGACAGAAAATCTTGTCATATCGATTTGGTGCCTGAAAACTTTATCGAATCACCTCAAGGACGACTTTATTTGATTGACTGGGAGTATTCATCAATGAACGATCCAATGTGGGATTTGGCTGCTCTCTTTTTAGAGTCTGAATTCACTCGTCAAGAGGAAGAAGACTTCTTGTCCCACTATGAGAGTGAGCAAACACCTGTCTCTCGTGAAAAGATTGCTATTTATAAAATTTTACAAGACACTATTTGGAGTCTATGGACAGTCTATAAAGAAGAGCAAGGAGCAGATTTTGGCGACTATGGTGTGAGTCGTTACCAAAGAGCTGTTAAAGGTTTGTCCTATTATGGAGGTTCAGATGAAAAATAAAAATGGAGTTTCTTTTGGTCTACTCTCAGGTATTTTCTGGGGTTTAGGTCTAACGATTAGTGCTTATATCTTTTCGATTTTTACAGATTTGTCGCCCTTTGTGGTGGCCGCTGCTCACGATTTCTTGAGTATCTTTATCTTACTAGCTTTTCTCTTGGTAAAAGAAGGAAAAGTTCGTCTCTCAATTTTCTTAAATATTCGCAATGTTAGTGTTATCATCGGAGCCTTGCTAGCAGGCCCTATCGGTATGCAGGCCAATCTTTATGCGGTTAAGTATATCGGAAGTTCCTTAGCTTCATCAGTATCCGCTATCTATCCTGCGATTTCAGTTTTATTGGCTTTCTTCTTTTTGAAGCACAAGATTTCGAAAAATACTGTGTTTGGGATTGTCTTGATTATTGGAGGGATTATTGCTCAGACCTATAAGGTTGAACAGGTTAATTCCTTCTACATTGGGATTCTCTGTGCTTTGATTTGTGCTATTGCATGGGGGAGTGAGAGTGTCCTTAGCTCCTTTGCCATGGAAAGTGAATTGAGTGAAATCGAAGCCCTCTTAATCCGTCAAGTAACTTCATTCTTGTCCTATCTTGTGATTGTGCTTTTCTCTCATCAGTCATTTACTGCAGTGGCCAATGGACAATTGCTAGGTCTCATGATTGTCTTTGCTGCCTTTGATATGATTTCCTACCTGGCTTATTATATCGCTATCAATCGCTTGCAACCAGCCAAGGCTACAGGCTTGAATGTGAGCTATGTAGTATGGACAGTCTTGTTTGCAGTTGTTTTCTTGGGTACACCGCTAGATATGCTGACCATTATGACGTCACTTGTCGTCATTGCTGGAGTTTATATTATTATTAAAGAATAAAGGAGATTCGTGTGAAAGCCATTATCTTAGCAGCGGGATTGGGAACTCGCTTGCGTCCTATGACTGAAAATACCCCTAAAGCCTTGGTTCAAGTTAATCAAAAACCTTTGATTGAATACCAAATTGAGTTTCTCAAAGAAAAAGGGATCAATGACATCATCATCATCGTTGGTTACCTTAAAGAACAATTCGATTACTTAAAAGAAAAATATGGAGTTCGCCTCGTTTTCAATGATAAATACGCTGACTACAATAACTTTTACTCTCTCTATCTTGTAAAAGAAGAATTGGCCAACAGCTATGTTATTGATGCTGACAATTATCTCTTTAAAAATATGTTCCGCAATGATTTGACACGTTCGACTTATTTTAGTGTTTATCGTGAAGATTGTACCAACGAATGGTTCTTGGTCTATGGAGATGACTACAAGGTTCAAGACATTATTGTTGATAGCAAGGCAGGTCGCATCCTTAGTGGTGTATCCTTCTGGGATGCTTCAACTGCAGAAAAGATTGTCAGCTTTATCGACAAGGCTTATGCAAGTGGTGAATTTGTTGATCTCTATTGGGACAATATGGTTAAGGATAATATCAAAGAGTTGGATGTCTATGTTGAAGAATTAGAAGGCAATAGCATCTATGAAATCGATAGTGTCCAAGACTATCATAAATTAGAAGAAATTCTTAAAAACGAAAATTAAAAATTTCAACATCTGACAAAATAGTCGGATGTTTTTTTTTGATTTTTTACGAACTTTTTACGAATAGATAGATGAGTAGATAAAGAAATGGAGTTATTTATGAAAATCACAAACTATGAAATCTATAAGTTAAAAAAATCAGGTTTGAGCAATCAACAGATTTTGAATGTCCTAGAATACGGTGAAAATGTTGATCAAGAACTGTTGTTAGGTGATATTGCAGATATATCAGGTTGCCGAAATCCAGCTGTTTTTATGGAACGTTATTTTCAGATAGACGATGCGCATTTGGAGAAGGAGTTTCAAAAATTTCCATCTTTCTCTATTTTAGATGACTGTTATCCTTGGGATTTGAGTGAAATATACGATGCACCTGTGCTTTTATTTTACAAGGGAAATCTGGATCTCTTGAAATTCCCAAAGGTAGCAGTCGTAGGAAGTCGTGCTTGTAGCAGACAGGGAGCTAAGTCAGTTGAAAAAATTATTCAAGGCTTGGAAAATGAACTGCTTATTGTCAGTGGCTTAGCCAAGGGTATCGATACAGCAGCTCATATGGCAGCTCTTCAGAATGGCGGAAAAACCATTGCAGTGATTGGAACAGGTCTGGATGTGTTTTATCCTAAAGCCAATAGACGCTTGCAAGACTACATCGGCAATGACCATCTGGTTCTCAGTGAATATGGACCTGGCGAACAACCTCTGAAATTTCATTTTCCTGCCCGTAATCGCATCATTGCTGGACTTTGCCGTGGCGTGATTGTAGCAGAGGCCAAGATGCGCTCAGGTAGTCTCATTACCTGTGAGCGAGCAATGGAGGAAGGACGCGATGTTTTTGCTATACCTGGTAGCATTTTAGATGGACTATCAGACGGTTGCCATCATTTGATTCAAGAAGGTGCAAAATTGGTCACCAGTGGGCAAGATGTGCTTGCGGAATTTGAATTTTAAAAATGACCTAAGCTAGAATTCTGAGCAAAAATCAATTTTTAATAAAAAATGAAGTAAATATCCCCACAATAAAACGCATCCTATCAGGTTTTCATCACTTGATATTATGCGTTTTTTCTAAGTGGGGAAGTAGAGTGGAGGACTTTTCCCATAGGAAGGAAAGTAATTTAGTGTAATTGAGAAAGGAGAGTTGCTTGCGACTAATCTTGGTCAGCTTACTGTCAAGGGGGCTTATCATCTAAAATCTTGTCAGTAAGGAAAAATAAATTCTTCAAGAGTAGAGATTACAAGGGCTTGTCTAAGAAAGAATTCAAAGACCTTGACAGATAAAAATAAAATGGTTATTATAAAAAATGGTCTGAAATTTATGATGACACTCTTCGGAAATCTTTTTAAGTCAGTTCAGCTTTGCCTTGCTGTGTTTTGAGCAAGCTACGGTGAGATTTTGAGTTTGATTTTCATTTACTAGAAATGAAGTTGATGAGAGACATCAGTAGACATTTGCGTCAGGATGTGATGGAAAATGATAAAAAGACCTCATGAGATTGGCATATCAGACTACTAAAGCATTGAGTTTGTTAGGATTTTATACTCAATGAAANNNNTAAGACTGACGAAGTCAGTTACATATATCTACGGCAAGGTAAAGCTGACGTGGTTTGAAGAGATTTTCGAAGAGTATTAGCGACTAGTTAGCTAGGAAAGGAAGATATTTGTGACAAATAATAAACTGTATTCGTTGGTAGAATTTAGAAATAAAATATATGAAGAATTAGAACTTTCCAGAAGTGATTTAGCGATTTTACTATGTGCCATGCTTATCGCCTCTATCGGATTAAATATGGATTCGACTCCCGTGATTATTGGAGCCATGTTAATCTCTCCTTTGATGACACCTATTCTGGGAGTGGGGCTCTCTCTAGCTATATTTGATTTTAAATTGTTAAGAAAATCTTTTAAAATATTAGCTATTCAAATTCTTGCCAGTCTAATAGCTTCAACACTTTATTTTTATCTTTCTCCCATTTCGTATGCTAGTTCGGAGATTGTTGCTAGAACCTCTCCGACTATTTGGGATGTTCTCATTGCTTTTGTAGGAGGGATAGCAGGTATTATTGGTGCTAGGAAAAAAGAGACCAATAATATTGTTCCTGGTGTTGCTATTGCAACCGCCTTGATGCCTCCTCTTTGTACAGTAGGTTATGCTATTGCTTCTGCTAATCTAAAATTTATCATAGGCTCCTCTTACCTATTCCTCATCAATTGTAGCTTTATTGTCATTGCGACTTATATAGGTGTTAGGTTGATGATGGTTAAGAAACATTATTTTAAAGATAATGAAGAAGACTCTAAAATGCGCAGGATTTTGCTTCTAGTTGCTGTTTTGCTGATGATTCCGAGTTTTATCTCTGCAACGACTTTAGTGAGAGAAACGTTGAAAAAAGAGTCCCTTAAGAAATTTATATCAGAGCAATTTCAGGGGCATAATATTTTGAAAAAAATCTATTCTAAAAAGACTCATACCCTAAAGCTAACCATTTCAGGAAATTATTTGACAGAAGAAGAACTCGATATGATTTCCAGTAAGAGAGGTGACTATGGTTTAAGTGATGTTTCTGTTCAAGTTTCCCAATTGTCTGATTCAGAACAACTTAGTAAGGAAGAACTGGTGGAGTATTTCTTCCAGTATATCAAGGATAAGGAAGCAAAAGAAAAGGAAAAAGCCAATAAATTTGATACAGAGTCTGAGGAACAATAATTTCTTGAGAATAGCTGGTTTTTCTCGTGAGTCTTCTATGTATATCAAAGGAAGACTGAAGTCTTAAGTATAAACTTTTCTTCTATTATAGTAGCTAAGTCTTGACAGGGTTCAAAAAATGGTTTACACTTTATAAAGTTTATTACTTTGAAAAGGTGTGATACTGTGGCTACGGCAACAAAAAAGAAAAAATCAACAGTTAAAAAAAATCTAGTCATCGTGGAGTCGCCTGCTAAGGCCAAGACGATTGAAAAATATCTAGGCAGAAACTACAAGGTTTTAGCCAGTGTCGGGCATATCCGTGATTTGAAGAAATCCAGTATGTCCGTCGATATTGAAAATAATTATGAACCGCAATATATCAATATCCGAGGAAAAGGCCCTCTTATCAATGACTTGAAAAAAGAAGCTAAAAAAGCTAATAAAGTTTTTCTGGCGAGTGACCCGGACCGTGAAGGAGAAGCGATTTCTTGGCATTTGGCCCATATTCTCAACTTGGATGAAAATGATGCTAACCGTGTGGTCTTCAATGAAATCACCAAAGATGCTGTCAAAAATGCTTTTAAAGAACCTCGTAAGATTGATATGGACTTGGTCGATGCCCAACAGGCTCGTCGTGTCCTAGACCGCTTGGTAGGCTATTCGATTTCGCCTATTTTGTGGAAGAAGGTCAAGAAGGGCTTGTCAGCAGGTCGCGTTCAGTCTATTGCGCTTAAACTCATCATTGATCGTGAGAATGAAATCAATGCCTTCCAGCCAGAAGAATACTGGACAATTGATGCTGTCTTTAAAAAGGGAACCAAGCAATTTCAGGCTTCCTTCTATGGAGTAGACGGCAAAAAGTTGAAACTGACTAGCAATGATGAGGTCAAGGAAGTCTTGTCTCGTCTGACTAGCAAAGATTTTTCAGTGGATCAGGTAGATAAGAAAGAGCGCAAGCGCAATGCTCCATTACCCTATACCACTTCATCTATGCAGATGGATGCTGCCAATAAAATTAACTTCCGTACTCGAAAAACCATGATGGTTGCCCAACAGCTCTATGAAGGGATCAATATCGGTTCTGGTGTGCAAGGTTTGATTACCTATATGCGTACTGATTCGACTCGTATCAGTCCAGTGGCACAGAACGAAGCAGCAAGTTTCATTACAGACCGTTTTGGTAGCAAGTATTCTAAGCATGGTAGCAAGGTCAAAAATGCATCAGGTGCTCAGGATGCCCATGAGGCTATTCGTCCGTCAAGTGTCTTTAACACACCGGAAAGTATTGCTAAGTATCTGGATAAGGATCAGCTCAAGCTTTATACTCTTATTTGGAATCGTTTTGTAGCGAGTCAGATGACAGCTGCTGTCTTTGATACCATGGCTGTTAAATTGTCGCAAAATGGTGTTCAATTTGCTGCTAATGGTAGTCAGGTTAAGTTTGATGGTTATCTTGCCATTTATAATGATTCTGACAAGAATAAAATGTTACCAGATATGGCTGTTGGAGATGTGGTTAAGCAGGTGAATAGCAAACCAGAGCAACATTTCACTCAACCGCCTGCTCGTTATTCTGAAGCGACATTGATTAAGACCTTGGAGGAAAATGGTGTTGGACGTCCGTCAACCTACGCACCGACCATTGAAACTATTCAGAAACGTTATTATGTTCGCCTTGCAGCCAAACGCTTTGAACCGACAGAGTTGGGAGAAATTGTTAACAAGCTCATCGTTGAATATTTCCCAGATATCGTAAACGTGACCTTCACAGCTGAAATGGAAGGCAAGCTGGATGATGTCGAAGTCGGAAAAGAGCAGTGGCAACGTGTTATTGATGCCTTTTACAAACCATTCTCTAAAGAAGTGGCCAAGGCTGAAGAAGAAATGGAAAAAATCCAGATTAAGGATGAACCAGCTGGATTTGACTGTGAAGTGTGTGGCAGTCCAATGGTCATTAAACTTGGTCGATTTGGTAAGTTCTACGCTTGTAGCAATTTCCCAGATTGCCGCCATACCCAAGCAATTGTGAAAGAGATTGGTGTTGAGTGTCCAAGTTGTCATCAGGGACAAATCATTGAGCGTAAAACCAAACGCAATCGCCTTTTCTATGGTTGCAATCGCTATCCAGAATGTGAATTTACCTCTTGGGACAAGCCTGTTGGTCGTGACTGTCCAAAATGTGGAAACTTCCTCATGGAGAAAAAAGTCCGTGGTGGTGGCAAGCAGGTTGTTTGTAGCAAGGGTGACTACGAAGAAGAAAAGATTAAATAAGAAGAGAGTCCTGAAAGTGAATTTCAGGCTCTTTTTGGTTAGAACTTGACAAAATTCATCATTGTATGCGAAACTAGAAGAAGATTATTTTAATTAGGAGTAGTTATGCGTCTTATCTATCTGATAATTGGTTTTTTATCACTGGCCTTGGCAATTGTTGGGGTTGTTTTACCCTTGTTGCCTACAACGCCTTTTCTTTTGTTGTCTATTGCTTGTTTCTCCAGAAGTTCCAAGCGCTTCGAAGATTGGTTGTATCATACCAAGCTCTATCAAGCATATGTTGCTGATTTTCGCGAGACTAAGTCTATTGCGCGTGAACGTAAAAAAGAGATTATTGTCTCTATCTACATCTTGATGGGAATTTCCATTTATTTTGCACCTCTTTTACCTGTCAAAATCGGTCTGGGAGCCTTGACCATCTTTATCACCTATTATCTCTTTAAGGTTATTCCAGACAAAGAATAGTTAAAATAGTAGTTATTTGCCTTGATAAAAATAAAAACATATTCACAACAATATGATATAATAAATTCAAAGTAATATTCAAGGAGAATCAAATGATTTACGAATTTTGTGCTGAAAATGTGACCTTGCTTGAAAAAGCGATGGAGGCTGGAGCTCGTCGAATCGAACTCTGTGATAATCTTGCAGTTGGTGGGACAACACCCAGCTATGGAGTGACTAAGGCAGCAGTTGAACTGGCAGCTAACTACAATACAACCATCATGACCATGATTCGTCCACGTGGTGGCGACTTTGTCTATAATGATATGGAAATTGCTATTATGCTAGAAGACATTCGCTTGACTGCTCAGGCTGGAAGTCAAGGGGTTGTATTTGGTACCTTAACTGCTGATAAAAAGTTGGATAAGCCTAATCTGGAGAAGCTAATTGAGGCTTCAAAAGGAATGGAAATTGTCTTTCATATGGCCTTTGATGAATTGAGCGAAGAAGACCAGTTAGAAGCTATTGACTGGCTTAGTCAAGCTGGAGTCACTCGTATCCTAACTCGTGCTGGTGTATCTGGCGACTCTCTAGACAAACGTTTTGCTCATTATCACAAAATTTTGGAACATGCTAAAGGTAAAATTGAAATTCTACCAGGTGGAGGGATTGACCTTGACAACCGTCAAACCTTTATTGACCAGCTGGGGATAACACAATTGCATGGAACCAAGGTTGTCTTTTAAAAAATAGAAAGGAACTGCTAGCTTTTGATAGCAGTTTTCACTTATGTTTGAAATTTTTAAATCCTATCAATTTAATAAAGAAAAGGCTCATGCTTATGGTTTTGTAGAAAATAGTGGAGTCTGGACCTATAGTTGCCAGATTTTGCAGGGTGACTTTGTCATGACTGTGTCCATTACTGCTGATAATGTGAACTTTCAGGTCTTTGACCAGGAAACCGGTGACCTCTATCCTCAAGTTCATATGGAAAGTATGCGTGGGAGTTTTGTAGGAAGTGTCCGTGAGGCTTGTTTGGAGATTCTTTACCAGATTCGGAAGGCTTGTTTTGATGTGCAAGATTTTATCTTTCCTCAGACTAAGCGTATCATGGTTCAGGTTCAGGAAAAGTATGGAAACCAGTTGGAGTATCTGTGGGAGAAATCGCCTGATACGGCAGTATTAAGACATGAAGGAAATCAAAAGTGGTATGCCGTCTTGATGAAAATCTCTTGGGATAAGCTGGAAAAGGGCAGAGAAGGACAAGTGGAAGCAGTCAATCTCAAACATGATCAAGTAGTGGACCTGCTTTCACAAAAGGGCATTTATCCAGCTTTTCATATGAACAAACGCTACTGGATTAGTGTGGCGCTTGATGATACGTTGTCAGATGAAATGGTACTGGAATTGATAGAAAAAAGTTGGAACTTAACCTCTAAAAAATGAAACATTTCAAGGATTTTCAAGAACTTTCAATTAGCTAAATATTCTCTACTGAAGAAATTTTCAGAAAATATTTGATTTTTTCTTGACAAGTGCTTTTGCCTATGCTAAAATACTTAACAAGATATCAAACGAAGGAGAAAGTCAAACATGAAAACAGCTAAGTTTAATCAATTCGCTTTGTTGTTGAGGTACTCGGGCTAGTGCAAAAAGCATTAGTCCTGTTTGGCTTACCAAGCGGGAGTAAATCAACATCTCGCTTGGGTTTCTGAGCGAGATGTTTTTTTTAAAATCACATTTGGAAAAGGGGAAATCTTATGCGAACAGTTGAATTTCTAGATACCAGCCTTCGGGATGGAGAGCAGACACCCGGTGTTAACTTTTCAATCAAAGAAAAAATTGCCATAGCAAGGCAGCTTGAGAAATGGGGTATTTCAGCCATTGAAGCTGGTTTTCCGGCGGCGAGTCCTGATTCATTCACAGCAGTGCAGGAGATTGCTAAGGCCTTGAAGAAAACGGCGGTAACTGGTCTGGCCCGCTCTGTCAAGTCTGATATTGATGCTTGTTACGAGGCCCTAAAGGACGCCAAGTATCCACAAGTTCACGTCTTTATCGCTACCAGTCCCATTCATCGTAAGTATAAGCTCAATAAGAGCAAGGAAGAGATTTTGGAAGCTATTAAGGAGCATGTTTCTTATGCCCGTTCTAAGTTTGAAGTGGTCGAATTCTCTCCTGAGGATGCGACTAGAACAGAGTTGGATTTCCTCTTACAAGTTGTTCAAACAGCGGTTGATGCAGGGGCGTCTTATATCAATATCCCTGATACGGTTGGATTTACCACGCCAGAGGAGTACGGTGCTATCTTCAAATACTTGATTGAGAATGTCAAGACGGATCGTCAGATTATCTATTCGCCTCACTGCCACGATGACCTTGGAATGGCAGTGGCAAATAGCCTTGCTGCCGTCAAGAATGGGGCAGAACGTGTTGAAGGAACCATCAATGGTATTGGTGAGAGAGCTGGAAATGCTTCTTTGGAAGAAATAGCAGTTACTCTCAATATTCGCCAAGATTACTACCAAGCAGAAACCAGTATTGTCCTAAATGAGACCATCAATACGTCAGAAATGGTTTCTCGCTTCTCAGGAATTCCAGTTCCTAAAAACAAGGCTGTGGTTGGTGGTAATGCTTTTTCTCATGAATCTGGTATTCACCAAGATGGAGTTCTTAAAAATCCTCTCACTTATGAGATTATCACCCCTGAATTGGTTGGTGTTAAGAGTAATAGTCTTCCGCTTGGAAAATTGTCTGGTCGCCATGCCTTCGTTGAGAAGCTGAGAGAACTAGCCCTAGATTTTACAGAAGAGGATATCAAACCACTCTTTGCTAAGTTCAAGGCACTGGCCGACAAGAAACAAGAAATCACAGATGCAGATATTCGTGCGCTGGTAGCTGGAACCATGGTTGAAAATCCAGAAGGCTTCCATTTTGATGATTTACAACTTCAAACCCATGCAGATAATGACATTGAAGCGCTCGTTAGCCTAGCCAATATGGATGGTGAGAAGGTCGAATTTAATGCGACAGGTCAAGGTTCCGTTGAAGCGATCTTTAACGCTATCGACAAGTTCTTTAACCAATCCGTTCGCTTGGTGTCCTATACCATTGATGCGGTAACGGATGGAATCGATGCCCAAGCTCGGGTTTTGGTCACTGTTGAAAACAGAGATACAGAGACCATATTTAACGCAGCAGGTCTTGATTTCGATGTGTTGAAGGCTTCGGCTATTGCCTATATAAACGCTAATACCTTTGTTCAAAAAGAGAATGCTGGTGAGATGGGACGCAGTGTTTCTTACCTCGACATGCCGAGTGTGTAAAGGAGAATGCTATGACAAATAAAATAGTAGTTCTAGCAGGGGACGGAATTGGCCCAGAAATCATGGAGGCTGGTTTAGAAGTCCTGGAGGCTCTAGCTGAAAAAACAGATTTTGACTATGAGGTTGACAGACGACCCTTCGGAGGTGCAGGTATTGATGCAGCAGGGCATCCCTTACCTGATGAAACCCTCAAGGTATGTCGTGAAGCAGATGCCATTCTCCTAGCGGCTATCGGTAGTCCTCAGTATGATGGAGCAGCGGTTCGGCCTGAACAAGGTTTGCTGGTTCTCCGTAAGGAACTCAATCTTTACGCTAATATTCGCCCTGTAAAAATCTTTGACAGTCTCAAGCATTTGTCACCACTCAAACCGGAACGAATTGCTGGTGTAGACTTTGTCGTGGTGCGTGAGTTGACAGGCGGGATTTACTTTGGAGATCATATCCTTGAAGAGCGCAAAGCGCGTGATATCAACGACTATAGCTATGAGGAAGTGGAGCGGATTATTCGCAAAGTCTTTGAAATTGCAAGAAATCGCAGAAAAACCGTTACCAGCATCGATAAACAAAATGTTTTGGCGACATCAAAACTCTGGAGAAGAGTAGCTGAGAAGGTCGCACAGGATTTCCCAGATGTGACTTTGGAACACCAGCTGGTGGACTCAGCTGCCATGCTTATGATTACCAATCCTGCTAAGTTTGATGTTATTGTAACGGAGAATCTTTTTGGAGATATTCTCTCTGATGAATCAAGCGTTCTATCTGGCACACTTGGGGTTATGCCATCAGCCAGTCACTCTGAAAAGGGTCCAAGTCTCTATGAACCTATTCACGGTTCAGCTCCTGATATTGCTGGTCAAGGCATTGCAAATCCTATCTCCATGATTTTATCAGTGGCCATGATGTTGAGAGATAGTTTTGGTCGTTATGAGGATGCAGAGCGTATTGAGCGTGCTGTTGAAGCAAGTTTGGCGGCTGGTGTTTTAACAAGAGATATAGGGGGACAGGCTTCTACCAGGGAAATGACAGAAGCTATTATTGCAAGGTTATGAAGTTAGACGAAAAAATTACTCTAGTCCTTTTAATTTGGAATGTCATGGTTTTCTTGATTTATGGTATTGACAAATCTAAGGCAAGGAGAAGAGCTTGGCGCATCCCAGAGAAAATCTTACTCATTTTAGCCTTTACTTGTGGTGGTTTTGGTGCCTGGTTAGCAGGAATCACTTTTCACCACAAGACTCGAAAATGGTACTTTAAAACAGTTTGGTTTCTTGGGATGGTGACTACACTAGTAGCCTTATATGTTATTTGGAGGTAATGGATGGCAGGAAAATCGATTTTTGATAAATTATGGGACCGTCATGTCATCACAGGAGAAGAGGGGCAGCCCCAACTCATGTATGTGGATCAGCACTATATTCATGAAGTGACCAGCCCTCAGGCTTTTCAAGGTTTGCGAGATGCAGGGCGCAGATTGAGACGACCAGACTTGACATTTGGAACATTTGACCACAATGTCCCGACGGTCAATATCTACGATATTCGAGATGTGATTTCTAAGGCTCAAATTGATAAGCTGGCTGAAAATGTTGAGGAGTTTGGGATTGAACATGCGGCCCATGGTTCTGAAAAACAAGGAATTGTTCACATGGTTGGTCCAGAAACAGGACGAACCCAACCAGGGAAATTCATCGTCTGTGGAGATAGCCACACAGCAACCCACGGGGCTTTCGGAGCTATCGCCTTTGGGATTGGGACCAGTGAGGTCGAACATGTCTTTGCGACACAGACCCTCTGGCAGGTCAAACCCAAGAAAATGCTGGTGGAATTTACAGGTGTTCCTCAAAAAGGAGTTTATTCCAAGGATTACATTTTAGCCTTGATTGCCAAGTACGGTGTTGCTTGCGGCGTTGGCTACGTGGTGGAATATCGTGGACAGGCGATTGATGCACTGAGCATGGAAGAGCGAATGACCATCTGCAATATGTCCATCGAGTTTGGATCCAAGATGGGAATCATGAATCCGGATCAAACTACCTATGATTATCTCAAGGGACGAGAATGTGTTCCAGAGGACTTTGAAGAGGCTGTGGCGGATTGGAAAACAATTGTCAGTGATGAGGATGCTGTTTATGATAAGGTTATCCAGATGGATGTTTCAGACTTGGCTCCTATGGTGACCTGGGGAACCAACCCTGCTATGGGGGTTGACTTTGACAGTAGCTTCCCAGAAATCAAGGATATGAATGATGAGCGCGCCTACAATTACATGGATTTGGAGCCTGGTCAAAAGCCAGCAGATATTGAACTGGGCTATATCTTTATAGGTTCATGTACTAATGCTCGTCTCAGCGACTTGCAACTGGCTGCGCGATTTGTCAAAGGAAAGAAAATTGCTCCTAATCTAACAGCTATCGTGGTTCCAGGCTCTCGTCCTGTGAAACGAGCTGCTGAGAAGTTGGGCTTGGATAAGGTCTTTCTGGATGCTGGCTTTGAGTGGAGAGACCCAGGTTGCTCCATGTGCCTAGGGATGAATCCGGACAAGGTTCCTGATGGTGTCCACTGCGCCTCAACCAGCAATCGTAACTTTGAAGATAGACAAGGCTTTGGTGCTAAGACCCATCTATGCAGTCCAGCCATGGCAGCAGCAGCAGCTATTGCAGGGCGCTTCGTAGATGTTCGGCAAATGCCAGAAGCCCAGTAAGGAGAGGATATGGAGAAATTTACAGTTTATACGGGAACGACCGTTCCTCTCATGAATGATAACATCGACACCGACCAAATCCTACCCAAGCAGTTTCTTAAGTTAATTGATAAAAAAGGCTTTGGTAAGTACCTCATGTATGCTTGGCGTTATCTGGATGATCTCTATACTGAAGATCCAGACTTTGTCTTTAACCGACCTGAATATAGGAAAGCTAGTATTCTTATCTCAGGGGATAACTTTGGGGCAGGGTCTTCGAGGGAACATGCAGCTTGGGCTCTAGCGGACTATGGTTTTAAGGTCGTGATTGCAGGGTCTTTTGGGGACATTCATTACAATAATGAACTCAATAATAGCATGTTACCTATTGTTCAGCCTAGAGAGGTTAGAGAGAAACTAGCCCAGCTAAAACCAACCGACCAGGTAACTGTGGACTTGGAACAACAGAAAATCATCTCACCAATTGGAGAATTCACTTTCGAAATCGATAGTGAGTGGAAACACAAGCTCTTAAATGGTTTGGATGATATTGGTATTACCTTGCAGTATGAAGATTTGATTGCTGCCTATGAAAAACAACGACCAGCCTACTGGCAGGATTAGAAGAAAAATAGAAAAGGAAATAGAACTATGACAAAACACATTCAATGGAAGGGAACACTTTCACAAGAAGGCTATGATATTTTAAAAGGTGAGGGCGGATGTATCGTTTGTCCTACAAAAGTTGGCTACATTATTATGACTAGCGACAAGGCAGGACTTGAGCGCAAGTTTGAAGCCAAAGAGCGTAACCGTAACAAACCAGGTGTTGTTCTCTGCGGTAGCATGGATGAGCTTCGTGCTTTAGCACAACTTAACCCAGAAATTGAAGCCTTCTACCAAAAACATTGGGATGAAGATATTCTTCTTGGTTGTATCCTTCCTTGGAAACCAGAAGCCTTTGAGAAACTCAAAGCATACGGTGATGGTCGTGAAGAACTCATGACTGACGTGCGTGGTACTAGCTGTTTCGTTATCAAATTTGGGAAAGCTGGTGAACAATTAGCTGCCAAGCTTTGGGAAGAAGGCAAGATGGTATATGCCTCATCAGCTAACCCATCTGGAAAAGGAAACCGCGGTAAGGTGGAAGGTATCGGAGAACGAATCGAAGGGGCAGTTGACCTTGTTATCGAGGCAGACGACTATGTGGCATCAATCCAGCCTGACAAAACGATTGAAACACGCTACGAGCAAGGTGTGATGGTGTCTATGGTGGATAAAGACGGCAAACTCATCCCAGAACAAGGGGGAGCTCGCTCAACTTCACCAGCTCCAGTTGTAATCCGCAAAGGGCTTGATATTGATAAGATTATGATGCATCTGTCAGACACCTTTAACTCATGGGACTATCGTCAGGGCGAGTATTATTAATATTTAAAAGAAGTCTAGTGTTATGAGACATTGAAGCTCCTGACACTGGACTTTTTATTTATAATTTCTTTTCTTTTTTATATAGATGTGATATTCTATATGTGAAATGTGTGTTAAGATAGTTATTAAAAATATTTAAACTAACAAATAATATTTAGAACCTTTAATAATCATTTAATAAGCGAGGTAAAGCATTATGATATCTGAATCAACTTTTATTGATAGAATAAAAAAAGAATTCCCAGATGCAATTGAAAATCAAACAAAAAGTTATATTTCTTTTCAGGTTAAAAATATGAAAGGGAAGTTACAAAACTTTATAGAGATTAATTTTCGGAATAAAGGAATAAAGATTGCCATTCTCTCCAAAAGTCTTCGTGATTCAGATTTTTTGATATTTGATAAGAAGCCTGATTCATTTGGTTGGACACTTGATGCTGAGTATTTTATTAAGGACGAAAATTCATTAGACGAGATTTTACCTTTTATAAATAAATCTTATGAGTTTGTAAAAACTGGAACTAACTCAGAGTGTTATAAAGTCTTCAGAGAATTTTTGTCTAAATTTGTGAATCAATCAAATATCTATAATTCGAAAGATATAGAAATGAAACGTTCTCAAAAATTAGATGGAGCTGAACATATTTATCCTGCTCTAACCATCGAAGGTATTCCATACAAAGTTGAAATGCTTAACACAGGTCATTTTGGTCCAAGGAGTGGTAATGGATATATTAAATCACCTTATTTTGGTTATCGATTGAGTGACATTGATAACTCATGGATAAATATAAGATGTGGTTTTCAGAGATTTAAACTCACAGAATTTAAAATAGTAAAATGGTACAGTAATAATCAAGATGAAGATTTAGGTTATAAATACCTTGTCAAAGATTTAGAATTGGAATCAACCGCGGAACCTAATGATATTTTAAAAGAGTTTTACGACAATTTTACTAGTTTCTATGTGAAAAAAGAGAAGAAAGATGTAAACATGTTAGAAAATATCAACGAGTATAAAAATATTTTACTATCATCCAAAAACCTCATCCTCCGCGGTGCTCCTGGCACAGGAAAAACTTACCTTACTAAAGAAATTGCTAAAGAATTAACGGATGGCAACGAAGACCAAATCGGCTTTGTACAGTTTCACCCATCTTATGATTATACGGATTTTGTAGAGGGTTTGAGACCGGTATCAAATGTGGATGGATCTATTGGATTTAAGCCTCAAGACGGTATTTTTAAGAAGTTCTGTCAGAAAGCGAAAGAAGCTCAGAAAACTGGAGGACAAGATAATTTTGAAGAAACGTGGGCTAAGCTAACGGATGCTATCAATGAAAAGCAAGGACAATACTTCTTCCCTCGTAGTTCGGTTCCAGCCAGTTTAAATAGTCAAGGGAATGTGAAGTTTGATTCTCCTGTTGCTACCAAAGAAAAAGTGTATCTTTTGTACAAGGGTGAGGAGACTAAGTTAAAGTACGAAACTTATCAAAAAATCGTTTTAGATCACATGAAAGAAAGTTATGGCTTATGTGATTATGTGTTTCCAACAATTGATACAGACAAAAAATTCGTCTTTATCATTGATGAAATCAACCGTGGTGAGATTTCTAAGATTTTTGGAGAACTCTTTTTTTCTATTGACCCTGGCTATCGTGGTGAAAAGGGAAGTGTATCTACCCAGTATGCTAATTTACATGAGACTGATGAGAAATTTTATATCCCTGAAAATGTCTATATCATCGGAACCATGAATGATATTGACCGCTCAGTGGACACCTTTGATTTTGCTATGCGCCGTCGCTTCCGCTTTGTTGAAGTTACTGCCGAGAGTCAGGTTGAAATGTTGGATAAAGAGCTGAATATCCATGCAGAAGAAGCAAAAACTCGTCTAAGAAACTTGAATACTTCTATAGAAAACGTTCAGGAATTAAACAGTCATTATCATATTGGACCAAGTTATTTCCTAAAGTTGAAGGATGTAGATTTTGACTATGAATTACTCTGGTCTGATTACCTCAAACCACTTTTGGAAGATTATCTACGTGGTTCTTATGACGAGGTTGAAACTCTGGAAACTTTAAAAAAGGCATTTGATCTGACAAAGAATGAGCAAAAAGATCAGGTAGTAGCTGATGACAATGAAGGCGATGAAAACGATGATGCGGATCACTGATAATCAGCACAAGATTGTTAAAGAAGAATTTGTTGAAGAATATCCTAAACTAAGCAATCTTCTTTTAGACAGAACCTTGGAAAGTCTATCCCAATATGAACGTGTTTTCATTTTTCCAAATGATTTGACTCATACTCCTGATTTGGATAAGGACCAAAAGATTTTTGAAACAGTTAACCAGAAAATCAAGACTGGGAATGTGATTGGTTTTCTGGGGTGTGGTCAGGAAAGATTAACGATTTCCTCTCGCTTTTCTAATGAGAGTAATGACCATTTTTTGCATTATCTTTTACAAAAGGTTCTTCATATCAATCTCACTAGTTTAGATGTTGCTTTGTCTCGTGAAGAGAGGCTTTATCAACTTTTGATGTATCTCTTCCCCAAGTATCTACAAGCTGCTATTCGAAAAGGTCTTTATAAGGAATATCATCGATTTTCTCATAACGACAGTCATGTTAAGGGAGTGATTGATGTAAGAAGCAATCTCAAGAAAAATCTTCCTTTCACGGGAAATATTGCCTACACAACGAGAGAGTTCACCTATGATAATCCCCTCATGCAGTTGGTCCGTCACACTATTGAATACATTAAGAATCAGAAAAGCATTGGTCAAGGGGTACTAGATAATCTCTCAACTAGTCGTGAAAACGTATCTGAAATCGTGCGTGTAACGCCCTCTTATAAACTAGCTGATCGTGCTAAGATTATTCGGGGAAATCAATCTAAACCTATACGTCATGCATACTTTCACGAGTACAGAAAGTTACAAGAACTTTGTCTGATGATCCTAAACCAAGAAAAGCACGGTTTAGGGTATCAAGATCAAAAAATCTATGGTATTCTCTTTGATGTTGCCTGGCTTTGGGAAGAGTATGTTTACACCTTGTTGCCAAAAGGTTTCATCCATCCACGAAATAAAGATAAGACGGACGGAATTTCAGTATTTTCTAGTCGAGAACGAAAAGTTTATCCAGATTTCTATAATAGAGATTTAAAAATTATGTTAGACGCTAAATATAAAAAGCTTGAAGATACTGAAAAAGGAATTAACCGTGAGGACTTGTTCCAGTTGATTTCCTATTCTTATATTTTAAAAGCTGAGAAGGCTGGTCTTGTTTTTCCGAGCAAGGACAAGGTTGTTGATAATGAGATAGGAAAGCTAGCAGGTTATGGAGCTTTGTTGAAGAAATGGTCTATCCAAATTCCTCAGAAGTCTTCATCTTATCGTGAATTTTGTGAAATGCTGGAAAACTCCGAAGAAATATTTAAAAGTAATATTACTAAAGAACTGGGGAGATAATAATCTCTCCTTTCTTTTGTTATTTACACAATAAAAACCGAACGATATATTTTAATTTATAAAATAATTTGACAAAAACCTTACTTTGTTTTATAATTGATTAAGGAAACGTCGGAAAAGGCGTAGTGATGCGAGAGCATAGGTAGGTCATTACAAAAGAAACGAGACATCGATATGTTAAATGAATTTCCCATTTTTGATTACGAAGATATTCAATTGATTCCAAATAAATGTGTGATTAAAAGCCGTGCAGAAGCGGATACAAGTGTCACTTTAGGAAATCACACCTTTAAACTACCTGTTGTGCCAGCTAATATGCAGACGATTTTGGATGAAAATGTAGCAGAGCAACTGGCTAAAGGTGGTTACTTCTACATTATGCACCGTTTTGATGAGGCAGGACGCATTCCTTTTATTAAACGAATGCATGAGCAAGGGCTTATTGCCTCTATCTCTGTCGGTGTTAAGGATTATGAGTATGATTTTGTTAGCCAGCTCAAGACTGATGCTCCTGAGTATATCACTATTGATATTGCTCATGGTCATGCGGATAGCGTGATTTCTATGATTCAACACATCAAGAAAGAATTGCCAGATACCTTTGTCATTGCTGGAAATGTGGGAACACCAGAAGCTGTGCGTGAATTGGAAAATGCTGGTGCGGATGCTACTAAGGTCGGAATCGGTCCTGGTAAGGTTTGTATCACCAAGGTTAAGACTGGTTTTGGTACAGGTGGTTGGCAGTTGGCTGCTCTACGCTGGTGTGCCAAGGCTGCGCGTAAACCGATTATCGCTGATGGAGGAATTCGTACTCACGGTGATATTGCTAAGTCTATCCGCTTCGGTGCTAGCATGATCATGATTGGTTCCCTCTTTGCAGGACACATTGAAAGTCCAGGGAAAACGATTGAAGTCGATGGTGAACAATTCAAAGAATACTATGGTTCAGCCTCACAATATCAAAAAGGTGCTTATCAGAACGTGGAGGGCAAACGCATCTTACTTCCTGCAAAAGGTCATCTGCAAGACACTTTAACTGAGATGGAACAAGATCTTCAAAGTGCTATTTCTTATGCAGGTGGACGTCAGGTTGCTGACCTTAAACACGTTGATTATGTTATCGTGAAAAACTCAATCTGGAATGGGGATGCTTCCCACTAAGACGGGCTATTTGGCCAGAAAAAAACTTGTTATTAGAGCAAATTTCTGTTATAATAAAACAAGTTTCCACCCTTAGTGTAATGGATATCACGTAAGATTCCGGTTCTTGAGATGGGGGTTCGATTCCCTCAGGGTGGATGTAAACATCCTAAAAAGCCTTTAATAGGGCTTTTTTCTTTATTGTTGTCTCCCGAAAACCACT